>JBCDGG010000015.1:0-47669 GCA_038757905.1 Pseudomonadota bacterium
GAACGCATGCAGTTCGAGATCACGAACCTCGCCCACTCGCTCGGCATCACCACCGTCTATGTCACCCATGACCAGACCGAAGCGCTGACCATGTCCGACCGGGTCGCGGTCTTCAATGACGGCCGCATTCAGCAGCTCGCACCGCCCGATATGCTCTACGAACAGCCCGAGAACAGCTTCGTGGCCCAGTTCATCGGCGAAAACAACACGCTGATCGGAACGGTTCAGGAGATCAACGGCGAGGTCGCGACCGTGCGGCTCGACGATGGCGAGATCATCGATTGCAAGCCCGTCAACGTCTCCCAGCCCGGTGAACGGACGCAGGTGTCGATCCGCCCGGAGCGCGTCGAGTATAATCGCGAACGGCTCTCCGACGATGCCCACACCCTCAAGGCGGAGGTGCTGGAGTTCATCTATATGGGCGACATCTACCGCACCCGCCTGCGGGTCGCCGGAAACGACGAGTTCATCATCAAGACACGCAACGCCCCGGATCAGCGTCGCCTCGCGCCGGGAGAGAACATCGAAATCGGGTGGTTGCCGGAGGATTGTCGCGCGCTGGATGCTGCGTGACGGCTCCGCTGCCACCTTCAAGAATCCTGGCGATGACCCAATCGGGCATCGCTGCGGGAAACCCGGGCGGCTGGCCCGAAGCCGTTACGGGAATTCCAAATCGGGCAAGTCAAACAGGAAGGAAAACATGAAACTGAAGAGAGTTCTTCTTGCCACCGGCGCCGCTCTCGTCGCAGCGCCTGTCGCGTTCGCCGATGGGCACATGTCGGACAGCATGACGCTGGTCTCCTGGGGCGGTGCGTATCAGCAAAGCCAGATCAACGCCTATTCCGACCCCTACAAGGCGATGCATGACGGCCTGACCGTCGTCTGGGACGAAAGCTCGGCCGAAGCCGTGGCAAAGTTGCGTGCCATGAACGAAGCCGGCAACATCACCTGGGATCTGGTCGATGTCGTCGCCTCCGACGCGATTCGCCTCTGCGACGAGGGTCTGGCCATGGAGATCGACCATGACGAGGTGCTCGCTGCGGCGCCCGATGGCACCGATGCCTCCGAGGATTTCGGCGATCTGATCGTGTCCGACTGCTTCATCCCGCAGATCGTGTATTCCACGACCTTCGGCTATCGCACGGATGTCGACGCCTGGGGCGGCAACACACCCGACGATATCTGCGATGTCTTCGACCTAGAGGCCTTCCCCGGCCAGCGTTCGCTGGAGCGCCGCCCGATCAACAACATGTAATGGGCTCTGATCTGCGACGGCGTCGCCAAGGACGATGTCTACGACGTGCTCGAGACAGACGAAGGCCAAGCCCAGGCGCTTGCCAAGCTGGACACCATCAAGGACAGTGTTGTGTGGTGGTCTGCCGGCGCCGACACGCCACAGCTTCTGGCGGACGGCGAGGTGGTGATCGGCTCGACCTATAACGGCCGCCTCTTCTCGGTGATCGAGGAGCAGAACCAGCCCGTCGCCATGCTCTGGGACGCGCAGGTCTTCGATCTGGACGGTTGGATCATCCCCGAGGGCCTGCCCGAGGATCGTCTGGCCCGCGTGATGGACTTCCTGTACTTCGCGACCGACACGCAGCGTCTGGCCGATCAGGCCAAGTGGATCTCCTACGGTCCGGCGCGCGAAAGCTCGGCGCCGCTGGTCAGCACGCATGCCGATCTCGGCATCGAGATGGCAACGCACATGCCGACCGATCCCAACAACGCCCAGAACACCTTCCTCTACAACTACGAGTGGTGGGCGGATTACCGCGACGATCTGGACGCCAAGTTCCAGGCGTGGCTCGCGCAATAAGCTAAGCTGAACGGGGCGGGCCATTGGCCCGCCCCGTCTCGCATCAGGGGGACACCGCCATGCCCAAGGGCTACATCATCGGCCATATCACCGTGCGCGAGCCGGAGGAGTACCAAGAGTACATCCGCCGCGACACGCCGATCCTGGAGGCGCTGGGCGCGAAATTCGTGATCCGGGGCGGCCAGTCGCAAGTGATGGAGGGCGCGGCGCACAATCGCCACGTGGTGATCGAGTTCCCAAGCTACGAGGCGGCACTCGCCGCCTATAACGATCCAGAATATCAAGAGGTTGCCGCGATCCGCCGTCGCACCGCCGACAGCACGATCCTGGTGGTCGAGGGGGCAGAATGAGCACGCTGGACAGCACCGGTCAGCAGACCGCCGACGCCCCCACCCCGGATGACGCGTTTCACGGGGCCGCAGCGCTGGGCAAGCGCGATACCGACCCGCCCCGCGGCGGAGCGGCCGAGGGCCCCCTCGTTTCTGCCGACGGCACGCCGCTCAAACGCTCGCTCCAGCGGTCACTGCGGCGGCAGAAGCTGCGCGCCTTCTTGCTGGTGGCGCCGCTGCTCCTCTTCGTGCTCGTCACCTTCATCGCGCCAATTGCGGACATGCTCTTTCGCTCCGTCGAGAACGAGATCGTGTCCGAGACGCTGCCGCGCACCACGTCCGCCCTGGCGGAGTGGGATGCCGGCGCGGAGGATCTGCCGCCGGAAGATGCCTTCGTCGCGCTCGCTTATGATCTCGTCGACGCGCAGGAACGCAAGCTGCACACCCGCCTCGGCACGCGGCTGAACTATGAAACCACCGGGGTATCCTCGCTGTTTCGCAAGACGGGACGGAGCGTCGACGACGTCGGCGACATCTATTTCGACCAGTTCGAGGATCTTAACGAGAACTGGGACGAGGCCGGTCCCTGGGCACGCATGGTTGCCGCCCCCGACTGGGCCCATCCCGCGCCGTTCATGGCCAATGCCGAATTCGCGGCTCTGATGCCCGAAACGGCGGAGGCCTATACCTCCTTCGCGCGCGCCATGCAGGATGAGAACGACGACGATCCCGCGGCGGAGGAGCCATGGGCGCCGGTGCACCTCGCGCTCTACCGCGATCTGATTGCAACCGATCAGGGCACGATCGACGCCTATAACGGCCCCGGATCGGACATGCTGACCGAGGCCCGCGCCGCGGTCGACGGGTTCGAGACCCAGGCCGTCAGCGTCATGTTCGAGGAGATCGACGAGGATTGGTTCGATCCAGAGGTCTGGGCCACAATCAAGACGTTCTCACCCGTCTATACGCCCGGGTACTTTCTGACGTCGGTCGATCTGAAACTGGCCGCGGATGGCGGGATTACGGCACAGGACGAAGACCAGCAGATCTACCTGCTGCTGTTCCAGCGCACGCTCTTCATGTCGCTCGTGATCATGGGATGTTGCGTTCTGCTGGGCTACCCGATCGGGTATCTTCTGGCGACCCTGCCCGCGCGGCAGGCAAACCTGCTTCTGATCCTCGTGTTGCTGCCGTTCTGGACATCGCTTCTGGTGCGGACGTCGGCCTGGAAGGTTCTTCTGCAGCAGCAGGGGGTGATCAACGATGTGCTTGTCTGGATCGGGCTCGTGGCCGACGAGGCGCGGCTGACGATGATCAACAACCAGTTCGGCACTATCGTCGCGATGACCCACATCCTGCTGCCGTTCATGATCCTGCCGCTCTACTCGGTGATGAAGACGATCCCGCCCTCCTATGTCCGCGCGGCGAAATCGCTCGGCGCGACCCCCTCGACGGCCTTCTGGCGGGTCTACTTCCCGCAATCCGTGCCGGGGATCGGGGCGGGGTGCATCCTCGTCTTCATCCTGGCCATCGGCTATTACATCACGCCCGAGCTTGTCGGCGGCACGACCGGCACGTTCATCTCCAACCGGATTGCCTTCCACATCTCGTCGTCGCTCAACTGGGGCCTTGCCGCCGCCTTGGGCACGATCCTTCTGGCGGTCGTGCTGATCCTCTACTGGGTCTACGACCGGATCGTGGGCATCGACAACGTAAGCCTCGGGTAAGGGGGATCGGATCATGGCAGGACCACCGAGCTACGCCACCACATCGGAACGCGCCTGGTACTACGGGTTTCGCGTCATCTGCGGGCTGATCTTCTTCTTCCTGATCGCGCCCATCATCACGATCATCCCGCTGAGCTTCAACGCGCAGGACTTCTTCACCTTCACGCCGGAGATGCTGGCGCTCAATCCAGACGGGTACTCGCTGAAGCACTACGAAGATTTCTTCACCAATCCCGACTGGCAGCAGGCGATGTGGAACTCGCTCAAGATCGCGCCGGCTGCGACGGTCTTGTCGGTGTCGCTCGGCACGCTGGCGGCCATCGGCCTCAGCCAGCCGCACGTGCCGTTCCGGCGGGCGATCATGGCGATCCTGATCTCGCCTATGATCGTTCCGCTGATCATTTCGGCGGCGGGGATGTACTTCTTCTACTCGCGGATCGGGCTGCAGGGGACGTATCTCGGCGTCGTCCTCGCGCATGCGGCGCTCGGCATCCCGTTCGTCATCATCACGGTGACGGCCACGCTCGTGGGCTTTGACCGTTCGTTGACGCGCGCCGCAGCCTCGCTGGGCGCCGATCCAGTGACGACCTTCTTCAAGGTGCAGATGCCGCTGATCCTGCCAGGGGTGATCTCGGGCGGCCTCTTTGCCTTCATCACCTCCTTCGACGAGGTGGTGGTGGTGATCTTTGTCGGCTCCGCCAATCAGCAGACGCTGCCGTGGCAGATGTTCACCGGCCTGCGCGAACAGATCTCGCCCACGATCCTTGCCGTCGCGACCCTGCTCGTAATCATCTCCATCGCGCTTCTGGCCACGGTCGAGATCCTGCGGCGGCGCTCCGAGCGGCTCAGAGGGATGTCTCCGACGTAGACGGCACGATGGACAGGCTCCTGCCGCCCAGATCGCGGAATGCGCGGCTGCGGCAGGAAAACACGATCACCTGCAGATCGGCGGCCTGCCGCGTCAGCGCGTCGAACATCGTGACGATGCGTTCGTCATCGGAATAGACGATAGCATCGTCCAGGATCACCGGCGCAGGACGCCCGTCGCGTGCCAGCATGCGCGCAAAGGCAAGGCGGACGAGCAGGGCGATCTGCTCGCGCGTGCCCCCGGACAGGAGGGCGAAGGGCTCCTCCGTTCCGCGACGTACCAGATTTGTGGGCAGAACCGTGTCCGGGTCGAGCGTCAGCTCCGCCTCGGGAAAGACCATGCGGACAAGGGGATCGATCTCGCGCAGGACCGGCGCGAGGTAGCGTTCCCGCGCGGCGCTGCGCGCCGTATCGAGCGCGGCGGCCAGGCACAGAAGAACGTCGCGCTCCTCCAACAGGACGTCGCGCCGTCGGCGGGCAGCGGCAAGCCGCTCCGCGGCGTCGGCGAGGTTCTCTTCGATCGCCGTTCCGGCCTGCGCCTCGATCCGCGTGTCGAGTTCGGTGCGTTTCAGGGTCAGACGGTGCACGTCCTCGCGCGCGTTCTCCACCGCCTGCGCAGCACGGTCCCGTCTCGCAGTGAGGGTCGCCAGGTCCGGCGCGTAGGCGTCAAGCCCTTCCCTTGCATGCCTGCGCGCGTGCGCCTCTTCCCCGCCGCGCGCGATATCGGCGTTGAGCTGCGCCAGATCCGCCGCGGGATCGGCATGGCCCGCCAGCGCCGCATCGGCACGGCCCGTGCGCTCAGCCGCAGCGGTCCTGGCGGCCTCACTCCGAGCCAGCGCGGCGTGCGCGGCTTCGCGCTTCTCGGCGGCCGCCCGCAGCGCCGCCTCGGCCCGGGTCATTGCGTCCATGGCAGCCTGCTCGGCCTCTGCCGCCTCCGCCGTTGTGAGCTCTGGCGCGGCCTCGTCGGGCGGATCGGGCAGGGCGGCGAGCTGGGTTCTGAGCTGTTCGATGCCGTCGGGCGCATGAACCTGCAAGCGCGTTTCGGCCTCCGCTGCACGCTCGGTCGCCGCGCTTCTCAGCGCCGCGGCTTTCTCCGCGCCCTCCAGATCTGCGTGACCGACGGCGGAGAGGGCCCGCGCCAGCGCTTGCTCGGCCCCGCCGATCTCGTCCGGACCGGACGTGTCACCGGGGTGCAGTATGAGCGTCCCGATGCCATCGAGGGTCAGCTCCGCGCCATCGGGGAAGGGCGTGCGTGTGCCCTCCGGCACCTCCTGCCCCGCACGATAGACCCGCCCCGCTCCGCCGTAATGGACCGTGACGGCAGGGGCGGCGCGGTTCCGGGCCTGCCGCGCCGCCGCCAACTGCGCGGCGAGCTTGCGCAGCTGGTCCAGCGCCTGCGGGGAGGGGCCCGTTCCCGCCTCCGCGCGGGCCGCCTCCGCCGCCGTGCGTGCGCGTTCGGCCTGTTTCAGACGCTCCACCAGCGCCGCTCGCTCGGCCGCAAGGCTGCGGGCCCGGTCGGCGGCGCTGGCCCGGCGATACCCCTCGCGTGCGGTCTGAGCGGCGCGGCGCGCGTCTTCCGCTCGGGCGGCCAGATCCCGCCAGTCGCCTTCCCGCTCTGACAGAGCGTTTTGCGCATGTTCCAGATCGGGCCCCGCCGCCGCGAGCGCAGCCTGCGCCGCCTTCCGTTCGTCGAGCGCCTGAGCGAGGCGGGCACGGGCCTGTTCCAGATTGCTGAGCGTGACCGTCGCGGCGCGCTCGGCCTCCTTCGCGGCCTGAAGCGCCATGCGATGGCGCTGGCCCCGTTCCAATGCGGCGTCCGACGCCGTCAGCGCAGCCTGCCGCGCCGCCGCATCTTCGGGATCGGACAACTGGCGCAGCTCCGCGCGGATGCGGGTGCGGTGGGCCAGATCCGAGCGCAGCACCTCCGACGCCGCCAGCAAACCCGCATGCGCTTCGTCCAACGAGGCCACGGCCTTTTCCGCCGCATCCAGGGGGCCGTCCTTCCGAACACGCCCCGTGCTGGTGAGCAGCCGCCCCAGATCCGCCGCGACGCGGCTGCGCAGGGCATCCATCTGGCGGCCACCGGTCATCGCGTCGACCTCGCCCGCGACGGAACTGAGCAGGGTTTGCCGCGTCGTTTCCTCCGGCCCCTTGTCGGCCAGTTCCGTCACGCCCTGCCGCACCCACAACAGCCCCGCAGGCCCGCCATCCGACGGGGTGGCGAGCAGACCGGACAGCCGATCCTCGGCCTCGCCCGCCTGCGCGAGCAGTGTCCCGTCGCGCCAGAGCCGCACCGCCTTGCGTTTGTCGGTGGTGCTCCAGCGTTTTTCCAGACGCCATTCCGTATCGCCCGACCGAAAGTCGACCGTCACCTCCGGATCACCCCCGGCAAACGGCACCAGGCTGCGCACCTCGGCGTTCATCGAGCGATGCGACGCAAAAAACGCAGCGTGCAGCGCATCGAAGACGGTGGATTTTCCGTGTTCGTTGGGGGCGGTAAGCACGTTCACGCCCTGCCCGAAGCCAGCGATCTCGACAGGCTCGCTGAAACGGCGGACATTGCTGAGGCGGATCGAGGTGAGCAGCATCACTCCACCTCGTGAAGCAGCGACCACATCCTGTCGAGCGCGCGGCCAGAAATCCGCCGGTCGGCGTCCGAGCGCGACGCATCCGTCGCGTCGCGCTGCAGCGCGTCGGCCGCGGCCCGCAACGCACCGGCTTGCGCGATTGCATCGAGATCGCCCGCCGTCGCCTCGGTCCGCAGGCCGGAAAGATCGACCTCGACATACCCGAACTCCGGGATCGTACGATCAAGGAACGCCGCGAGTGGCGTCCGATCCGACAGGTGGACGAGCCCGTCGAGACGCAGGCGCAGCAGGGCGTTCCGCCGCGACTCCGGGTCCGGCAGACGTGCCCGAAGCTCCGGGATGAGGTCGAGCCCGGGGGCAAGCGTCAACTCGATGACGTCCCACAGGAACCGGCCGGTCTCGATCTGGCGGATCTCGGGCTCCGCCCCGGCCTCGAACGCGACCACAAGGCACGAGCCCCGGCCCGCATGGCGGAACCGGTCGAACTCCGGCGTTCCAGAATAGCGCGTGCGGGCGCCAAGCTGGAGCGGGCCATGCCAATCTCCCAGCGCGAGATAGTCCAGACCGGCGGTGTCCGCCCGGTCGGCGGCGATGATGGCGCTTCTGTCGGCCTCTTCGTGGAACGTGCGTGTCGGCCCGTGCGCAAGCCCGATCCGGCGCGCCCCGGCTGGGGTTGCCACGCGCATGAACGGCTGGGTCGGGTCTTCGCTGGGGTGTCGATGGCTGAGCGGCGCGGGCAGAAGAAACGCATCGGGGCCGATCTGGCGGGCCTCGCAAGTGTCGAGGACGCGCAGGTTCGGCGGCGCATCGCGGCGCAGCGCATCCCACAGGGGCTCGGCCCGCAGGCTGTCGTGATTGCCCGGCAGCAGCCACCACTGAATGCCGGGGTCGCGGGCGATGGCGGCCAGGGCCTGGACACGAACGGCATCGGACGGGGTTTCGGAATCGAAGGTGTCGCCTGCGAGCAGGATCTGGCCCGCCCCTTCGGCGCGCGCGCTCTGTGCGAGGGTTTCCAACGCGGCATGCCGCGCATCCACGAGCCGGCCGCGCACGTCCTCCGGGAACGTCCCGAATCGCTTCCCAAGGTGAAGATCGGAGCTGTGGATCAGGCGCAGGGGCGTCATCGGGGCGGAGTGTAGCCTGTCGCGTGGCAGAGGGAAGATGCCCGACGATGCGCGGGATCCGGCTCAGCCCGGCGGCAGAGCTGCGGCGCCTTCCCGCGCAATCATTGCGCGGGGTCGCTTGTTGGGGCGGGCCGTCTCGCGTATCAGTGGCCAAATTGCTTGAGCGATGGCCAGCCGTGCGGATCATTACCCTCTCCTCCATTCCCCCGCGGTTCGATCTGATCGGACCGACGTTGGAATCGCTTGTGGCGCAGCGCAGTGCGGCCGATGCCGTGGAGCTTTACATTCCGCGCAGTTACCGCCGTTTCCCGGATTACGACGGGCGGCAGCCGGCGGTTCCCGCGGGCGTCACCGTGCATCAGCCGGACGTGGATCTCGGCCCCGCATCGAAGATCCTGCATGCGGTCACACGGCTGAAGGACGAGCCGGAGGCGCAGCTGCTGTTCTGCGACGATGACCGGCACTATTACGACGGCTGGGCCGAGGCGCTGTTTGCCGAACAGGCCCGCCGCCCGGAGGATGCCGTGGCGCTGACGGGCTGGAACGTCGAGCGGACGGGCCTTGGCCCCTATCGCCCCCGGCCCTCTCCCCGGCACGAAAAGCGCAATCGCCGCTGGGACATGGACTATCGCGTCAAGCGGATCCGTCAGATTCTGAGCGGGTCGGGCGACGTGCCCATCCGCCTGAAGCCGCCCCGCCGGCTTGTCGCCCGCGCGGGCTACGCCGATATCTTCGAGGGCTATGGCGGCGTTGTCGTGCGTCCGCGCTTCTTCGACGATGTCGCCTATGACATCCCGCGCGATCTGTGGGCCGTGGATGACGTCTGGCTGTCGGGCATGCTGGCGCGGCGCGGCATCCCCATCTGGGTGCCCGCAGACCTTTACGAGCCCAAGAACACCGTCGCCGATTTGACCGAAGCGCTCTACCGCTGGAAGATGGCAGACATGTCCCGGGCGCAGTTGAACGCCCATTGTGCTCATTACCTTCGCGACACGTACGGCGTATGGAGCAACGCAGCGCCCGGCTGACCGCCGCCGCCGTTGACGTTCCCCCGGCCCGAAAGGCCCGACCCATGACGACCGAGACCGATCCGGAGCACAGAGGAAGCGCGTTCGCCCGGGCGCTGGCATGGCTGCGCCGCGAGATTGCGCAAGAGACGCGCGCCGTCGAGAAGCGGCCGCTGTTCTCCGCGCGCGACAAGGAAAACATCGCGTGGTTCTGGAACACGTACCTGCGAAAGCGCATGGGCTGGCTCTTCCTGGTTCTGGGGATGATCCTGGTCCAGGGCGTGGTCTACCAGCAGTTCCTGTCGCTGACGGAAAGCGGGCTGCGCGTGATCTTCGAGGACGGGCAGTTCTCGGATCTTCTGCGGGTCTGCGTGATCGTCGTCATCCTCTTCTCGGTGAGGGCGGTGATGTCCTATGCGGTGCCGCGCCTGTCGGTCTATCTGGCAAGCCACGCGGTGCAGGAGTTGCGCCAAGACCTGATCGACCGGCTGATGATGCTCGATCTGGAGTTCTTCGAGCGCACCAAGCCCGGTGAGATCATCCTACGCCTGGTCAATCAGGCGCAGAACCTGTCGACCTTCGTTGGCACGGCGACGGTGAACGCTGTACGGAATGCCGTCACGATCCTGATCGTCTCGGGCTATCTGATCTACAAGTCGGCGCTTCTGTTCCTGGCGGCCGTGGTGATCCTGCCTGCCGTGCTCCTGCTGATCCAGTTCGTCTCCTCCCGGATCAAGGATGTGCAGGCGAAGGCGGAAAACGCCATGGGCGCCTATATGGGCGGGCTGGAGGAGATGGCCAACGGGATGCGCACCGTGAAGATCTCCGGCCAGGAGGACAGCGAACGCTCCCGGCTGAAGGTCGCAACCAGCGAGATCAAGGACTTGGCCGTGCGGCTGCAATCGGCACAAGCGCTGATCATGCCGACGATCGATATGGCCTCGGCCGTGGCCTATGTGCTGGTGATCGGCGGGGGCGGATATGTTGTCCTGCAGGGGACGAGCGGGATGGATGGCGCCTCCATCATCACGTTCCTGCTTGGGCTGATCCTCATCTTCGATCCCGCGCGCATGCTCGCGCAGTTCTTCGCCAAGCTTCAGGCGAACCTGATCATCCTGGACGGGGTGCGCAGCCTGCATCGCGAGGTGCCGACCATCCTCGACAAGCCGGGCGCAACGGAAAGCTTCGATACGGGCGGTGACATCCGGTTCGATGGCATGTCGTTCGGCTATGGCCAGGGCAAGCTTTTGTTCGAGGATTTCGATCTTGTGGCCAAGGGCGGGCAGACCACCGCGATCGTCGGGGCCACGGGCTCCGGCAAAACGACGCTTCTAAGCCTCATGACCCGCCTCTACCAGGTAGAGACCGGCCGCGTGAGCATTGGCGGCACCCCGATCGAAGACATCAAGATCCGGGCGCTGCGCGGCTCGTTCTCCGTCGTGGCGCAGGACATCGTGATCTTCAACAACTCGATCTACGAGAACATCAAATACGTCGACCCGGCCGCCACCGATGCGCAGATCTGGGCCGCGGCCGAAGCCGCGGAGATCGCCGATCTCATGCGCGAGCGCGGCGACAAACCGCTCGGGCCCAAGGGCAGCCAGCTGTCCGGAGGGCAAAAGCAGCGGATCGCCATCGCCCGGGCATTCCTTCGCTCCGCCCCGATCCTGCTGCTGGACGAGGCGACCTCCGCCCTCGACCAACGGACCGAAGACAAGGTGAAGCGCGCGCTGGCCCGACTGTCGCAGGACAAGACGACCATCGTCGTGGCGCACCGGCTGTCCGCCGTCGTCGACGCGGATCTCATCTACGTTCTGGATGCAGGGCGCGTGGTGGAGCAGGGCTCGCACATCGAACTCCTTGAGAAGCGCGGGCTCTATGCCGGGATGTTCGAAGCGCAGAAGGGCGGCTATGCGAAGACCGGCGGCCCAAAGGACAAGGGGCAGACGGACGGTGACGCGCGTTCAGGCCCCGGGGCCGAAGGGTAGGCGGAAGCTGATCGCCTCGGCGATGTGGCGGACCGCGATGGCGTCGGCATTGTCGAGATCGGCAATCGTCCGCGCCACGCGCCGCAGCCGGTTGTAGCCCCGCGCCGACAGGCCGAGCCTGTCATTCGCCCGGGCCAGCATGTCGCGCCCCTCCGCATCCAGGGCCGCGACATCGTCCAGCAGGGCGCCCTCGGCATCCGCGTTGACCCGCACCCCCTCGATGCCGCCGTACCGGTCCGATTGGACGCCACGCGCACGGGCCACCCGCGTGGCAATCTCGGCTGAGCCTTCCGCGGGTGGCGGAAGGTCGAGATCGGTGAAGGGGACGGGTGGCACTTCGATCCGCAGGTCGAACCGATCGAGCAGCGGGCCGGAGATCCGCCCGAGGTAGTCGTCGCCGCATTGCGGTGCACGCGGACAGGCGCGCAGCGGATCGGCGAGATGGCCGCACCGGCAGGGGTTCGCCGCGGCCACCAGCAGGAACCGGCACGGGTACCGGACATGCGCATTGGCCCGGGCCACGGCGATCTCGCCTGTCTCGACGGGCTGGCGCAGCGTCTCCAGCACCGGGCGGGAAAACTCCGGCAACTCGTCCAGAAACAGAACGCCGTTATGGGCAAGCGAGACCTCGCCCGGCTTGGCGCCCTTGCCGCCGCCGGTGATCGCCGCGGGCGATGCCGTGTGATGCGGGTCGCGGAAGGGCCGCGCCATGGAGATCCCGCCCTCCTTCAACAGCCCGCACAACGAATGGACCATCGACGTCTCCAAGGCCTCCGCTGCGGAGAGCGGCGGCAGAACGCCCGGCAGGCGCGATGCGAGCATCGACTTGCCCGACCCGGGCGGGCCCACCATCAGCAAATGGTGCCGCCCCGCCGCGGCGATCTCCAGCGCGCGCTTGGCCCGCTCCTGCCCGCGCACCTCCGCGAAGTCGCCGAGGCCCGCATCGCGCGAGATCTCGCCCGGTTCGGCCGGCGAGAGGGCCGTCTGACCGGTGACATGGCGGATCGCCTCGCCCAGATCGCGCGCCGCGATGACGGGCGTCGCATCGACCCATGCGGCCTCGGCGCCGCATCCTTTCGGGCAGATCAGCGCCCGTTGATCCGACGCGGCCGCCATCGCGGCGGGCAGAGCCCCCAGGACCGGAACGAGCACCCCGTCGAGCGACATCTCGCCCAGGGCCAGAAGCCCGTCGACCTCTTCGTTCGGCAGGATATCGAGCGCGGCGAGCAGGGCGAGCGCGATCGGCAGATCGAAGTGGGACCCTTCCTTGGGCACATCCGCCGGCGAGAGGTTCACGGTGATCTTCTTCGACGGAAGCGCGATCGCCAGCGTGCCGAGAGCCGCGCGCACGCGGTCGCGCGCCTCGCTGACGGCCTTGTCGGGCAAGCCCACGATGGAGAAGGCAGGCAGGCCCGGGGACACCGCGCATTGCACCTCGACGGGGCGCGCCTCGATCCCTTCGAAGGCCACAGTGTGCGCGCGTGCCAGCATTCGGGCCGTCCCGTCTCGCCATAAACTGGTTAGCGGATATTCCGGCGAAGGTTAGCAAATGGTTAAAACTGCTGCATTTACACCCGCCGATCCAAGCGGGATGCGTTCCGCCCTTGGCCCCGCGCGCCTCGCGCAGGGGTTGTGCGCGTCTGTCAAGCCCTGCGCCGCCGCGTGGCGAGAAAAAAAAGAGAGCGCCGTGGGGGAACCGAGGCCCGGTTCGAGGTGTTGAGGTGCACGATGAAAGGGCTTTGCCAACATGATCGACACCCCGAGACGTCTTCCGTTCCGCGTGCCTCACGCGTTTGAGATGTGCTGTTCCAGGTTCTTTTTGATCCGGCCCGATGCGCACCGCGTATTCCCTTTGCAACACCAGAATAGGGCTGCTTGCACGGCCCACAATCGGGGGGTTTGACGATGGCACTTGATGGTTCTTACGACCGCACATTGTCGCGGCGCGCCATGCAGGCGGAACTCCTGGACGCCGAGACCGAGTTAAAGCTTGCCTATGCCTGGCGCGATGAGCGCGACGAGGAGGCACTTCATCGTCTCGTGACGGCGTATATGCGCCTCGCCATTTCGATGGCCGCGAAGTTCAAGCGCTACGGCGCGCCGATGAACGATCTGATCCAGGAAGCGGGCCTTGGCCTGATGAAGGCGGCCGACAAGTTCGACCCGGATCGCGGCGTTCGTTTCTCTACCTACGCTGTCTGGTGGATCAAGGCGTCGATCCAGGACTACGTGATGCGGAACTGGTCGATGGTGCGCACGGGCTCCACGTCGTCGCAGAAGTCGCTGTTCTTCAACATGCGCCGGGTGCAGGCCCGGTTGGAGCGGGAAGCGGCGGCGGCGGGCGAGTCGCTCGACAGCCATCAGCTTCGCCAGATGATCGCGACCGAGGTTGGCGTCCCCCTCGCCGATGTCGAGATGATGGAGGGCCGTCTATCGGGGTCCGACTATTCGCTCAACGCGACGCAGTCGACCGAGGACGAGGGCCGCGAATGGATCGACACGCTGGAGGATGACAGCCGTCAGGCCAGCGAGGAGGTCGAGGAGACCTATGACAACGAGCGGCTTCGCGAATGGCTCGTCGTTGCGCTGCAGGGCCTCAACCAGCGCGAGCGGTTCATCGTGACGGAGCGCAAGCTCCGCGACGCGCCGCGCACGCTGGAGAGCCTGGGCAACGAGCTTGGCCTGTCCAAGGAGCGCGTGCGCCAGCTGGAGGCTGCGGCATTCCAGAAGATGCGCAAGAGCCTTGAAGGACAATCGCGCGAGGTGCTTCACTTCCTCGCCTGATCCGCATCGGGTTTTGGCAAAGGGCGGTGGCTGTCAAAGCCGCCGCCCTTTGCCGTTTCAGAGCCGCTTGGTTGGAGGTGCCCCGAAAATGCTCGCTTCACGCCGGTGCGGACTGCCACGCCTCGCCGCCAGCACCCACGAACGGATCTCCAGCGGGACCAGAGCATTGCGTTAGACTGGCCACTCTGGTCGTGTAGGTACGCTGTCGCGGACAGAGAAGTGAGGCGCTCCAACGGTTTGCGCATTGGTTCGGGGAGACGGCGGGCGGCTGCGACCGGCCCCGGCACCGGGCGCGTCACGGCGCCCTATGGCTGCGATGGCCCTTGCACACCCGGTCAATTGGGTGTGGGGTCGCCGCGCGAGACGGCGAAGCCATTGTCAGGCAGAATAGGCGTCGGAGAGCGCGAATGCTGGCCAACACACGGATCCTTCTGATCATCGGCGGCGGAATAGCCGCCTACAAGAGCCTCGACCTGATCCGCAGGCTGCGCGAGCGCGGGTCGGAGGTGACACCAGTGCTGACCCGCGCAGCGGAGCAGTTCGTTACCCCGCTCAGCGCCTCCGCCCTTGCCGCACAGAAGGTATACCGCGACCTCTTCGACCTGACCGACGAGGCGGAAATGGGCCATATCGAGCTGTCACGGGCCGCTGATTTGGTGGTTGTGGCGCCGGCCACGGCGGATCTGATGGCGAAGATGGCGCAGGGCCACGCGGACGACCTCGCCTCCACCCTACTGATGGCCACCGACAAGCGTGTCCTGATCGCCCCAGCGATGAATGTGCGGATGTGGGAGCATCCGGCGACACAACGCAACCTGGAGACGCTGCGCAGGGACGGGATCCTGATAGTCGGACCGGACGAGGGCCCGATGGCCTGCGGAGAGTTCGGGCCGGGGCGCATGGCCGAAGTTCCCGAGATCGTGAACGCGGTGAGCGATGCCCTCGGCGCGAACCGGGCGCTCGGCGGCAAGCACGTGATCGTCACGTCCGGCCCGACGCACGAGCCGATCGACCCCGTGCGCTACATCGCCAACCGCTCCTCCGGGGCGCAGGGCAGCGCAATCGCAACCGCACTGCAGGCCGCCGGTGCGCGGGTGACCTTCATCACCGGACCGGCCGAGGCACCCCTGCCCGTCGGCGTCGACGTGGTACCGGTGCAGACCGCGCAGGAGATGCGCGACGCCGTCCTCGCCGCTTTGCCGGCCGAGGCCGGCGTGTTTGCGGCCGCCGTTGCGGATTGGCGCGTCACTTCTGCCGCCGCGCAGAAGATGAAGAAGAACGCCACCGGCGCCATGCCCTCCCTGACCTTCGCCGAAAACCCCGACATTCTGGCCGAGGTCGCGCATCTGACGCAGGACCGCCCGCGCCTGGTGGTGGGATTTGCAGCCGAAACCGAAGACATGGTTGCCCATGCCACGGCCAAGCGAGAGCGCAAGGGCTGCGACTGGATCGTCGCGAACGACGTCTCGGAGGCGGGCGGCGCCATGGGCGGGGCGCACAACACCGTGACGCTGATCGACGAGACGGGGGCCGAGCCATGGCCGCACATGTCGAAGCAAGAGGTGGCCCGCAGGCTGACGGCGCGGATCGCGGAGGCGCTGTCGTGACCCCTGTCGTCGCCTGTATGCGCGAAGGCTGGGCGGATCCGGCCGTGCCGCTGCCGGCCTACGAAACGGCGGGCGCCGCCGGGGCGGACTTGCGCGCCAATCTGGGCGCGGCCGATCGCGCCGAAGGGCTGCACATTCCGGCAGGCGGGCGCGTTCTGGTGCCCACGGGCCTGCGCGTCGCAGTCCCCGCGGGGTGGGAGATGCAGATCCGCCCCCGCTCGGGCCTGGCCCTGAAGCACGGGCTGACGCTCGCCAACGCCCCGGGAACGGTGGACGCCGATTACCGCGGGCCGCTCGGCGTGATCCTGATCAACCTCGGAGAGGCGCCCTATACCGTCGCGCACGGCGAGCGCATCGCGCAGGCGATCCTGGCCCCGGTCGCGCGGGCGAGTTTCTCGGCCGTGGTATCGCTCGACGACACGTCCCGGGGAACGGGCGGCTTCGGGTCCACCGGACGGGGGACGCTCTGATGTTGCTGATCCTGACTCTGGCCGCGGCGATCTGGTTCATCGGGCGGCGCGCCGGGCTGCCGGTGCAGGCCCGTTGGCTGATGATCGGGCTGCTCTACATTGCCGTGCTGATCGAACAGATCGCACTGCCGGATGACAACCCGCTCCGCGCCATGACGGGCCAGAACCCGGAGCCCTGGTTTCTGGTCGGCATTCTGGCTGCGGTGGCCTACGGCTATGCGCTGATCCTCAGGCGGATCAAGGCCCATGCGGGCCCCGGTGTCCCCGTCGAGGCCCCGAGGACGGAGACCTTTTCCGAGACAGAGCTGGAACGCTACGCACGCCACATCGTCTTGCGCGAGATCGGCGGGCCGGGCCAGAAGCGGATGCGCGATGCACGGGTTCTGGTGATCGGGGCCGGCGGCCTCGGCGCGCCGGTGCTGCAGTACCTGGCCGGCGCCGGTGTGGGCACGATTGGCGTGATCGACGACGATGTCGTGTCGAACTCCAACCTCCAGCGGCAGGTGATCCATCGCGACACGGATATCGGAATGCCAAAGGTGTTCTCGGCCCAGGCCGCGATGCGGGCGCAGAACCCCTATGTCGAGGTGCGCCCATACAACCGGCGCATCACCGACGACATCGCGCAGGATCTGATCGCGGAGTACGATCTGGTCCTGGACGGTTGCGACAACTTCGAAACGCGGCATCTGGTGAACGCAGCCTGCGTCGCCGCCGGCGTCCCGCTGATTTCCGGCGCGCTCAGCCAGTACGAAGGGCAGATCAGCGTGTTCGACCCGGCGCGCGGGGCGCCCTGTTATGCGTGCGTCTTCCCCAGCATCCCGGCGGCAGGCCTCGCGCCCAGCTGCGCCGAAGCGGGGGTGCTCGGGCCGTTGCCGGGCGTGATGGGCTCGATGATGGCCGTGGAAGCGATCAAGATGATCGCCGGGGCGGGGACGCCGCTGACGGGCCAGATGCTGATTTACGATGCGCTGGAGGGCGAGTCCCGACGGATCGCGGTTTCCCGGCGGCCGGATTGCGCCGTGTGCGGCAAAGCTGTCGCCGCTCGCTGATACAGGGTTCCGCAGGCCACGGCGCGCGCAGCGTCCCTGGCATAGCGACGCCGGGCGGCGTTTGGCGGCCCGGCATCCCCGTCCGACCTCGGCCAGGAAACGCGCTGCAACCGGCTGGAGGTAGGGTGGCGAAAGCGGCCTGGCATCCCTAGGTTGCAGCGCAGTGAAACAGGAGATCCCACGCCATGACCAACCCCCTCCTCGCTCCGCGCGATACGCGTTTTGGCCTCCCGCCCTTTGCCGCCGTGTCGGACACCCATTTCGAGGAGGCGTTCGACACCGCCCTCGCGGATGCGCGGGCAGAAATCGACGGGATCGCCGGCAGTTCCGAGGCACCGACCTTCGCCAACACGATCGATGCGCTTGCGGTGGCGGGCAAGAGCCTGTCGGACATGCTGTCGGTCTTCTTCACGCTGGCCAGTGTCGACAGCAACCCTGAGCGGGAGCGGATGCAACGGGCGTTCTCGCCCCGTCTCGCGGCCTATTCGAGCGATATCATGCTCAACACGGACCTGTTCGCGCGGATCGACGCCCTTCATGCAGACCGCGACGCCCTCGGCCTTTCGGACGAGCAAATGCGGGTTCTGGAGCTCACGCATCGCAACTTCGTGCGCGCCGGGGCCGCGCTCGCCGATGCCGGGCGGGCGCGCCTCAGGGAGATCAACACGCGGCTGGCCGAGCTTTCGACCGCCTTCGGCCAAAACCTTCTGTCGGATGAACGCGACTGGACGATGCCGCTGGCCGAGGATGATCTCGAGGGCCTGCCCGCCTTCGTCATAGCGGGGGCCCGCGCCGCCGGTGAGGAGCGGGGGTCCAACGGCCCCGTCATCACTCTGTCCCGCTCGCTGATCGTGCCGTTCCTGCAGTTCTCGGCCCACCGGGATCTGCGTGAAAGGGCCTATATCGGCTGGACATCGCGCGGGATGAGCGGCGGCACCACGGACAATCGCGAGATTGCGGCCGAGATGCTGAAGCTCCGGCATGAACGCGCGGGGCTTCTGGGCTACGGAAGCTTTTCCGACTATCGCCTCGCCGTTGAGATGGCCAAGACACCGGACGCCGTCCGCGAGTTGATGCAGGCCGTGTGGCAGCCCGCGCGCGCCCGGGCCGAGGCCGACGCGAAGATCCTGGAGGACATGCTCCTCGCCGACGGGGGCGCCGGGCCGCTGCGCCCGTGGGATTGGCGGTACTACTCCGAGAAGCGCCGCAAGGCGGAGCACGACCTGGATGAGGCGGCGCTGAAGCCGTTCTTCCAGCTCGACCGGATGCGCGAGGCGGCGTTCGACTGTGCGTCGCGCCTGTTCAACCTCGAGTTCCGGGAGTTGGACGTGGCCCTGCACCACCCGGATGCGCTGGCGTGGGAGGTGACGCGAGACGGCACGCACATGGCCGTGTTCATCGCCGACGATTTCGCCCGCGCCGGGAAACGGTCCGGCGCTTGGTGCTCCGGCTTTCGCGCGCAGCAACGCCTGACGGAGGACACCCGGCCCCATGTTCTGAACGTCTGCAACTTCTCCAAGCCGCCCGAGGGCCAGCCCGCGCTGCTCAGCTACGACGATGCGCGGACCTTGTTCCACGAGTTCGGCCACGCGCTGCACAACATCCTGTCGGACGTCACCTACGAGATGATCTCGGGCACGTCGGTCCCGCGGGACTTCGTCGAGCTGCCCTCGCAGCTCTACGAGCATTGGCTGGAAGTGCCGGACGTGCTGGAGCGATACGCGACACACGCCGAAACAGGCGAGCCGATGCCCAAGGAGACGCTGGACCGAGTGCTGGCCGCCGCGACCTACGACATGGGCTTTCAGACGGTGGAGTTCATCGCCTCGGCGCTGGTCGATCTGGAGTTTCACGCAGGCGAGCCCCCGGCCGATCCGATGCAGAAGCAGGCGGAGGTGCTGGAGGAGATCGGCATGCCGGCCGCGATCGGCATGCGCCACGCCACCCCGCATTTCGCCCACATCTTCTCGGGCGGGTACGCGTCGAGCTACTACTCCTACATGTGGTCGGAGGTCATGGATGCCGACGCGTTCGCGGCGTTCGAAGAAGCGGGCGACCCGTTCGACCCGGCGACAGCGGCCGCACTGGAGCGCACCGTGCTGTCGCGCGGCGGATCGGAGGAACCCGAGGCGCTCTATACCGCGTTCCGCGGACGCTTGCCCGGGGTGGAGGCCTTGCTGAAAGGCCGCGGTCTCGACACCGCCGCCTGAGCGCGGGGGGAGGTGCCCTACGGCTTGGGCACCTCCAGCACCTTGGCCTTGGTGAAGACGGCCATGCCGGCCGCCCAGATCAACGCACCCACAAGGATATCGACGATCACGCCATGGGCGGTCGGCAGGGGAGCGAGCAGTGGCGCCAGCAGCAGAACGCTGCCGCCCACGCCGGCCGAGAGCAGGAGGCCCGGCACGAAGGTGCCTGCCAGTTGGCCGAGGGACAGATGAAGCACGCGCACGATGGCGAACAGTGTGACCGCCCCGGTCGCGGCCATTGCGAGGGCGACCGCAATCGCCGCCTCTGTCGCACCGAAGCGGCCCAGCGTCAGAAGCGCGACGAGCAGCGCCACGCCGCTGCCCAGCCGGAGCGCAACCTGCAGCCCCGGCCGGTTCACGCACATCAATGCTGGCTCCAGCAGAGCTTGGGGAACCGACACCGCCCGCCCAATGCACAGGATCGCCAGAACCGGGGCAGCGGCCGCCCAGCTCGGATCGAACACGGTAACGACGAGATCCTCGGCGATGAGCACGACACCGGCCATGACCGGCCAGAGCATGGCACAGGCAAACGACATGTTCACACACCATGCGGCGCCGATCTCCGCGCGGCAGCCGTCCTGTTCCAGCCGGGCGAAGCGGGACCAGCTCAGCATGTGGAGCGGCTTGAAGATCACGTCGGACGCCGTGGTCGCAATGCGCGAGCCGGACCGGAACGCCCCGACCGCCGCGGGAGAGAGGAATGCCGCCAGTACGAAATCCGCTCCGTAATTGGTGAACATCGCGATGGCGGACGTGCCCCAGAGCGGCACCGCGGTGCGGCCGCTCTCCTGCACCGTCTCCGGCCGGAAGCGGAGCCGCGGCAAGCGCCGGACAAGGGCGGTGGACAGGACGAGGCCGACAAACGTCGTGACGTAGCGCGCCCCGAGCAGGGCGAAGATCCCCCAGCCTTGGGCGAGCAGCCAGATGGCCGCCACAAGGCCCGCCGCCTCGGCCGCCAGAGCATAGAGGCTGGCAGCGCGGGCGCGCGCCTCCCGCACCATTTGCGCCTCGTTCCACGCCGTGAGCACTGCTAGGAGCGGCAAAGGCGCCGCCACGAACAGCGCCGTGCCGAGATCCGTGGACACACCGCCAAAGGCAAGTGCCGTGGCAAGTATGCCGATCACGCAGAGCGCACCGGTGAGGATCTGAAGCCAGAAGAGCGTGTCGATCTGCTTGGCGAAGTCGGAGCTGCGCAGGATCGCGTGATAGAAACCGGTATAGACAAACGTGGCCCCGATCACAGCTGCCGCCGCGGCGAGGGCGTAGACGCCGAACTCCTCCAGCGACAGGAACCGCGCCGCAATCACCACCAGTGCGAATGAGATGATCTGGCTGCCGATGCGCGCCGTAACCCCCACGGCGAAGGGCGAGGCGATCCGCGCAAGGCGGCTTTGCGGGGGCACGATGGGCGCGGCTGTCATATCGGTCATGCGCGGCGCACCTTCAGATAGCGGGACAGACGGGTGTCGATCACCTCGGCCATGCGCATGTAGCTGCGGTCGAGCAGCGCATCCTCATGCCACCCGGGAACACGGTGAATGGGGGTGTCGGCGGGCACGAGGCCGCGCCACCCGAACAGCGTGTCGAAGGCGCTGCGCCGCTGGCTGTCGGACGCAAAGGTCACGACATCCCCGTCCCATCCAGGGAACGGCGTGCGATGGCCGGTCTCGGTATGGTGCTCGTTGACGGCAATGATCAGCTCCGCCCCGGCGGCATCGGCCGGGGCGCGGCCCAGGCGGCGCAACAGGCGGCGCCCCGCACCGCTGCGCAGCATCAGGTCGCGCGGGCCGAGGCGCCCGCGCGCGGCAAGGCCCAGATAATGCTGCCAGCGCCGGCGCCCCTGATCCCACGCCAGCACCTTGTCGCCAAATGTCGGATCGCCCGTCCCGACATGCATCGGCGCCCATGAATCGATCATGGCGACGCACGCGACCTCGCCGCCGCATTCCTCCAGCCGGCGCGCGATGTGCAGCGCGTTCATCCCGTCGATGCACTGGCCCATCAGAACGACGGGGCGCTCCGCAAACCGCTGGGCGAGGCACTCGGCCCCCTCGTTCATGGCCGCCAGATAGCTGCCCTCCCGCTGGCGTGAGAGAGAGGGCAGATCGGGCACCGTCAGGTTCACCACGGTCCTGTCCCCGGCAAAACAGGTGGCGAAGTTCCGGTACAGAAAGGGCTGGCTGATCGTCACGACGACGGGCCCGTCATCCGGCCCGTCCCTCAGCAAGACGATCTCCCATGTGGGCCGGGCCTGCGCGTCCTCTGTTTTCCGAAGGGACGGAGCGGGGGCGGACGGCCGCACCGATGGTTGCGTCGGCTGAAGGCGCGCGGCAACCTCCGGCGACGCGCCCGGCAACTCGCCCACGCGGCCCGCCGCACCGTCCACCAGCGTGTCGAGGGCGGCAAGAAACGCGCTGCCGCATCCCGCCAGGGTGTCCTGCGACAGCCTGCCGGTCTCGTCGATCAATGTCAGGGACGAGCACTGCGCCGAGAGGGAGAGGTGTAGAGCCAAGCCGCGCTCCGGCGATCCGCCGTGCAGATGCGGCGCGCTGAGATGCAGCGCCCCACCCTCCGGCCCGGCATGGCCAAAGTCCTGCAGCGTGAACCACAGCGTTGTCTCGGGCAAGGGTGTGTCAGCCCCCTCCGCATCGCCCGAGAGATCCGGCAGCGGGCAGGACGGGTGCGCCCCGGCCTGCGTCAGGGCTTGCGCGGTGGCAAACAGATGCTCGGCCAGATCCGTGTGCAGCGACAGCTCCAGCGGGATCAGCCACCTTTGGCCGAAGGCGCCGACGAGCGGGCCAAGCTCCGGCGCGAACCGCCCGTCCGACACCGTGCCAAGGACGACATCCAGACCCGGGGCGTCGGCTTGCGCGAGCGGAGCGGCGAGCCGCGCAACGGCCGCGCTGGCAGCCGCGGCGCCTAGGGCCTGGGGCGAGACGCCGAGCCGCTCGGACGCCGTGCAATACCGCGCCTGAAACCGCGGCGGTAGCGGCACCACGACCTGGGCGATCTCTATGCGCTCGCCTGCGGGCCGCGCGCGTTCAGACAGCACCACGGGGTGCAGGCCCTCGAGGCGGCGCTGCCACCACACCCGATCCTGCGCGGCCGCAGAGCTGGCGCGGCAATCCCGCTCCCAAAGCGCGAAGTCGCCGTATTGCAATGCCAGTTCGGGCAGCGCCGCCCCTGCGGACACCGACGCGTTGCCGGGGCCGGGCGGGCCCACTCTGAGCAGTGTGAGAAGTTCCTGGCCGAAGAGCTCGGCGGAGGGGTCGTCCATCACGGCGCGATGCACCGCGACCAGAAGGACGGCGCGGCGCGGCGCCGTCCGCACCAGGCTCGCCCGCAACAGGGGAGGCGACTGCAGATCGAAGCGCGCGGCCGCAAGCTCCGCGCCAATTGCCTCCACCCGGTCGGCATGGTCGTCGATCGGCAAGGCGCGTATGTCGACATGTCCCAGCATGAGCGCCGCCGAGGGAAGCGCGTCCTGCCGCCACGTGCCGTCCCGGCGGGCGAACCGCGTCCGCAGGATCTCGTGGCGTGCGATGACAGCGTTGAGCGCGGCCGTGACCTCGTGATCCTGAACCGGGCCGCGCAGCTCCCATCGGATGCGCAAGGCGGCATCGGCTGTTGCGAGTGCAAGCGCGTGCTCCTGGGCCGCCGTTACTGGAAACGCGTCAATCGCTAACTGGGGGTCGAGCTTGGTCACACGGCGGCCTTCCGGACGGTCACTAGGTTGGGTCGCATCGCCGGGCGCGGCCCCCGGCACACCGCCGGCGTGCGCACCCTGCTGCACAGAGCGGCGGACCCAGCTACGGTTCTGCAAAGCCCCGCTGCGCGAAGTCAAATCGCGGCACTTCTGGGGCACACTTGGCGCGGATCGGGGCAACGGTTCGGCCCAGCGCCTGCCATCGTCGCCGAGCCCGAGACGCTGAGGGCGTGGAGGCGCCCGGCAGCGGGGCCGCGCGACTCTGGCGGCGCGGCCGCACCGGGCGGGCAATTGACCGGTCGGCTAGGTTCCGCTGTTGGCCGGATTCTCCGGCAGGAAGCGGGGCAACGGGCCCTGCATGGCCTTGAGAACGGACAGCAATCGCGCCTCGGCGGCGGCATCGGATTCGCCCGGTAGGATCGGTGTCGTCAGCCGGAGCATGGCGCCATCGGTCCGACGTGTCGTCATCCCATCAACCATCAGATAGAACTTTGCGGCGAGGTCCCAGGCCACGCGCCGGCCCCGCTGCTCGAACCAGTAGAGAACCATCATCCGCGACTGGCCCCGCTGAATGATGGCGCGGTTCAGGTTGAACGGGTCTGCCTGACCGAGTTCGGGGGCGATATCGGCCCGCTCCAGCCACGCGATCTCCCACCCGGCGCCGGGCAGGCAGATCTCGGGCGAGTGGACGCCGTTATCCGTCTGGTCGGCATACCAGGCCATGAACAGATCCACCGGGGCGTCGGCCTCAGGATGGACGAGATCGACGGAATGATAGTCATCCGCACCAAGGATCTCGGCCACGGCGGGATCGAGCACGTTGCGCGGGCCCTGCTGCCGCCAGCCTTCGAGATCGCGCGGGAAGGAGGCGAAGCTCTCCCGGTCCACATCGGAGGCGTTGGTTTCGGGGACGAACTGCCAGGCGGCCGCGGCCACGATGCCCGCCATAGCGGCGGTCATCAGGGCCTTGGACGGACGCAAGTATTGCAGGCGCATGAACTGCGTGCCCAGGCCGTCGGTGTCGAGGTCGAGCGATTCCGCCAGGCTCATCTTCTTGGGGTTGAAGATCAGCATGAAGCGGGCCAGCGCGAAGAGGATCAGCACGCAGGACAGGAAGATTACCCAGCCTTCGAAGAAATGCGTGAAACCCTCGACCCAGCCGACGCCGTACTGGTTGACCATCACACCGGCGATGGCGATCCGGACCGAGTTCATCAGGACGGTGATCGGCGCCGCGGCCAGCAGCAGCACGGCCTTGTGCCACATCGGGCCGCGATAGAGCACCGCGAAGATGTAGGAGAAGGACAGGATCGGGAACAGGTAGCGCAGGCCCGAGCATGCTTCGGCCACATGCAGCTTGTAGACGCCGAGGTCGATGATGTTGCCGTCCAAGAAGACCGGCACGGACATGAGTTTGAGAAACCACACGCCCAGCTCGGAAGAGATCAGCTGGAGCTGCGTGGACATCTTGTAATAGAACGTGTCCGGAAGCGGCAGCATGTAGACCAGGTGCAGCACCGGCGGCCAGAATTGCCGCCCGACCTTCCAGCCGAAGCTGATCAGCAGAATGCCCCCGACCCACAGGATCAGGGCATAGGCCACGATGTCGTCGATCCCAGACAGCTTGCCGAGCGCGGCGACCGTGATCGCCAGGAAGACGACCGTCGTCCCGACCCAACGGTCGTGCACCGGCCCCGGCTGCACCGGCACGTCTTTCAGTTGTCGCAGGAAGAGCAACCCGGACAGGACCGGGATCAGCGGGCCGTGGCTGTATTCGGGGCGCTGCCATTCCAGGAGGAGCTTTTCGATCCCCTCGACAAAGTAGATGCCGGCGCCGGCCACCGCGATGAGCAGCCAGAACATACCCCAGGTGGTGAGTGTCGACAGCAATCGCGGCGCGTCCCGCACCTGATCGACAAATGTCATGCTCGAAACCCTTTAACGCAACGCTCCCCACGCGTTGCATAACAGATGCAGCGATTTTTTGGCAAATGCGCGGCACGCCTTTGGTTACCTGGGTGTGACTCAATCCTTCGTGAGGGCCGGTGATCGCGGCGTGTCCGGCGATGCGCCTGCACGGGGACCGGCGCACGGTGGTGTGACAATCCGGAAACGCCCGCCGGATAGGGTGCCGCCGCTCGCGCCGTTTGGAGCGCGGCCTATGCAGGAGAGATACCTATGGCCGAAGACACCTTCGCCTCTTTCGCACGCACGCCCGACAGCCCCGCGACAGCCGTGGCCGACATCGTGCCCGACGACAACACAGACCTGCCCCGCGTCACGCTGGGCCTCAACGTATCGACGCCGGGGATCGTCCGCGTCACAACGTTGTCCGGCGACATCGCGAGCGTTCATGTGGCCGCCGGTGTCGCGTTTCCGCTGCGGGTGGAACGCGTCTGGGCGACCGGCACCACCGCCACGGGCATTCGCGGCCTCTACTGAGCGCCGCCTGTCGGCCCCTCTCTACCCGGCCGGGAGCGTGCCCGGGTAGAGACGCCGCTTGGCCCTGTTGGGCGTGCCGGCTTGCAACCGGGCACGGGCGACGGCAGGTAGGGCACGCAGGCGCTTGGCCGCCGCCGCCTGGACCGTGTCATGACGCATCCGACAGCCCAGCAGGGGGACGACCGCCCGCGCAGCGCGCCGGGCGGCTACGTCGTGATTTCGCCGTGCCGCAACGAGGCGGCGCATATGCGCCGCACGCTCGACAGCGTTCTGGCCCAGAGCACCCCGCCCGACCTCTGGGTCATCGTCGACGACGGCTCGACCGACGCGACACCCGCGATCCTTGCGGAGTATGCGCGCCGCCACCCGACGCTTCGCATCGTCCGCCGCGCCGATCGCGGCACGCGCGCCGTCGGCCCAGGCGTGATCGAGGCGTTCTACGATGGGCTGGAAACGGTCGACCTCGGCGCGTACGCCTACCTCTGCAAGCTCGATCTCGATCTGGATCTCCCGTCCGGCTACTTCGCCGGGCTGATCGGCAAGATGAGCGAGGATCCCCGGCTGGGCACCTGCTCCGGCATGCCGTGGTTTACCGGCGCGGGGGGGCGGCGCATCAGCGAGAAATGCGGACCCGAAATGTCGGTCGGGATGACGAAGTTTTGCCGGGTGGCCTGTTTCGAGCAGATCGGCGGCTTCGTTCGGGCCGTGATGTGGGATGCCATCGACTGTCACCGCGCGCGCCAGTTGGGCTGGCGGGCGCGCGCCTTTGCCGATACCGAGCTGGCCTTCGAGCATCTCAGACCGATGGGATCGAGCGAGAAGGGCGTGCTGACGGGGCGCCGCCGGCACGGGGCGGGGCAGTTCTTCATGGGAAGCGATCCCGCCTATTTTGCCGCGACGGCGCTTTACCGGATGGCGCATCCGCCTTACGTGATCGGTGGGCTGGCGATGCTGCAGGGCTATGCTGGCGCCTGGCGGCGGGGCGCGCCGCAGCTCGGCGATCCGGAACTGCGCGCCTTCATCCGCCGCTATCAGCGTCGCGCGCTCCGCGTGGGAAAGACCCGCGCGATTGCCGAGATAGAGGCGGCCCAATCCGGGCGCTTTCAGCCCTGACCGGCCTGAAGATCCGCCCCGATACGCCGCGCGGCCCGGCGGGCGCGGCTAGTCGGCGCCGGGCCGCGGCTCCAGCGCGCCCCGCGACTGGGTGCGATCGCGCCGGTTGCCCAACAAATCCACCACCGACATCAGACCGCCGACATGTCCGACGACGGCAGAGGATGGCAGCGGACGGTAGAGGTTCGCCGCCCCGTCCCGGGCCGCGTAGCCCGGCCGCAGAATCCCGTTATCCGCCGTCTCCAGCCGGCCGAGCCAGCGTAGATCCCAGAGCTTGCGCCGCTCGTAGGGGGAGAGATCTTCGTGGCGGACGTTCCCGGGGCTCTTGGGAAGATAGAAGACGTTGTTGGCCTCCTCGAAATAGTCGAACTGGTCGATCAAGCCGAAGGGGCCGAGCGACAGCTCCGTCGGCACGTCGATGACGAACGTGTTGTTGTGCAGGCGGATCGGTTCGGCCCGCATCCTGGTCAGACCGCCCTGCAACTCGGGCGCGCGGTCGTAGATCGCGAAGTAGAACGGCGCTTCGACGCCGAATGCACCCGTGACATCGGGCTTGATCCACAACCCGTTGCGGATGGTGACGGCGCCCGTCTCGCAAAGGACGAACCCCGTCCCCGACGCCGACAGGACGTGGATCACCTGATCGACCACGAGGTTGCCGCGCGGCGGCGGCTCCTGCGCGGGAAGCGAGGCCGCCGACAGGAGAAAGCCCCCCTCGCCGGCGCAGCGCGTGATACTGACCCGCCCGTTATCGGCCGGTTCGGGCGGGCCGCCGCTGAACAGGCGCAGGCAGGGTTGCTCGTGGGTCGCGGCGATGTCGGTCCCGGGCCAGGTGCCCTGGCCGGACCATCCGTGGCGGCTGAAGAAATCCGACGCCGCGATCACCCAATCGCAATTGTTCGACAAGCGCATCGGCCCTTGCGCATTGCCGGTCATGCGGTTGCTGTCGCCATGGGGCGCCGCCCCCTCGTCAATGTCCCGGCAGCCGAGATAGGCGATGCGATCCTGCGGCCGCGCCTCGGTGAAGAGGCCGTAGGTCGCGATGCGCTCGAACGCACAATTGTGAAAGCAGTAGAAAGCCGGCGCATCGCTTGCGGCCAGATGGCGCGGCTGCATCAGCGCGCCGGTTCCGCCGCGTTGGAACAGCATGTCCGAGAACAGCGCATACCCGGCCTCGTGGTAAATCGTCAGAACCTCGCGCAGCCCCGTTTGCGCGTATGGGTTGTAATCCATCGAGACGGCGAGCCCCTGGAACACGAACGGCTGCGAGTTCGACCATCCCGCCTGCTCCAGCCCGATCCGCGGGAAGGTGGGCGGAAACTGGCGCGGGTCGCCCCAGGCGCCGAAAAGAACGAACTGGGCGATGTGGGGCGCGCGCCGGTTCGGCTTGAACAGCGCCGTGGGATAGAACTCTCCGTGCTTGAACAGCACGCGGATGCTGCGCTCGCCCGCGCCGATCAGCCGGTTCACCTGCGTCAGCCAATGGCGCGGGGTCGACCACCAGGGCTCGGCGTCGCTGTGGGCGACGGTGGTGGCGCGGGCGCCGGGGGGCGCGCCGGTGAAGTCGCCATCGAGCGCCACGACCACCGTGTTGGCGTCGGTCCAGAGCGTATCGGGATCGCCGATCTCGATCTCGATCTTGGCGCGCGCTTCCTCGATCTCCAGCGTCTCGGGGTCCACCACCCGGCGCGCCGTGCAAGTCACGCGCTTGCGACCGCCGGTACGAAAGACATGGGCGGTGATCTGACCGATCGCGCTGTTGGCGTCACGATAGGCGTCGGGCACGTTCTGGGGCGCGGTGAAGCGCGCGCCTGCATCGCCGAACGCCCACTCATATTCGATCTCATGAAACTCCGGCCGGTATGTCTGCGCGTTGTCCGGCAGGGGCAGCGTGTCGAACCCTTCCGGAACGGCTTCGAACCAAACGGCCTCGGGCGCGAACTGCGCGGCCTTCGGCGCACGGGTCACGGCGATTGACAATCGCGCGCCGCTCGAAACCACGGTGAAGGACGCCGGTATGGCCGCCTCGCCCGCGGCGCCCCGTTCGGATAGGGGTGCCTCCCCAAGCGTCTGCGCGCCGCGCGGCGGGATGTTACCCGTCATCTGCCTGTTTCCTCGCCTACTACCTTGCCCCGTCGGGGTGTCTTCTGCGCGGTTCAAGCGGGCGCGCCCTCTCCAACGCCTGCCTCTCCGGCCCCCCTTAAATGGCGCCACGCTTCGGCCCGGTCTGCCCCGAGCCGTTTCCGAAGTGTGGACCGTTTACCAGTACGACGGATTTGTTTCGCGCTGTCGAGGGTGCGCGGTTTGTTTGCGCCGCTGCTTCTTGCTAAACTCGCAAAACCGTGGTGGGTGGTGCGTTTCGCGGGGCCGGAAGAGTATGAGGAGTTTCGCTTGAACTGGGCGGGCCCTAAGAGCGATGCTATGGTTCCCGGACCGGGGCAGGGGTTCTGGGCACGCGATGCGCTGCTTCAGGACGTGCGCGACCGGCTGCACCTAGGCGTCGGATTTGCCATTGCGACCCTCAATCTCGACCATGCGGTGAAACTCCGCGAGCGGGCGGACTTCGTGGAGGCCTATGCGCATCAGACGCATGTGACAGCCGACGGTCAGCCCGTCGTCTGGGTTGAGCGGCTGGCCGGACAACCGGTGGAGCTTGTGACCGGTTCGGATCTTGTCGTGCCCCTCGCACGGGTCGCGGCGGAAACGGGCGCGGCCATCGCGCTTGTCGGCACGACGGAGGACGCGCTCGCGAAGGCCTCCGCGCACCTGAAGCAGGCGATCCCGGGCCTCGACATCGCCGTCGCGGTCTCTCCTCCGCAGGGCTTCGATCCCGCGTCGGACGCGGCGGGCGCACTGATCCGGACCCTGGCCGAGAGTCGCGCGCAGCTTTGCTTTTTGGCCCTGGGCGCCCCGAAACAGGAACTCTTCGCCGCCCGGCTGCGCCAGGACGCGCCACACCTCGGGATCGCGTCCATCGGGGCGGGGCTCGACTTTCTGGCCGGCGCGCAGCGCCGCGCGCCGCACCTGTTGCGCGCGATTTCCCTTGAATGGCTGTGGCGGCTCAGCGGGAACCCCCAGCGGCTCGGCCCACGCTACGTCCGCTGCGCCGCGCTGTTGCCGTCGATGAGCTTGCGGGCGCTGCGGGCACGGCTGGCCTACGACACGGCGGACTCAGAGGCCGCGCGATGACGCCGCTGGCGATGATCCTGTATCCCTTCGCGGCGGCGCTGGTCTTCCGCGTTCTGCCCTTCGTTCTCGCGATCCCCTCGGCGCTGCTGGTCGGGTTTCTGCTGCTGCCCGCGGGGGTCCACTACGACGTTCCGCTTCTGCCGTCGCTCACCAAGACATCGACGCCGGTCTTCGTGACGCTCCTGATGATCTTCCTCTTCATGCCGCGCCCGTCGCCCTATGCGCAGCGCAGCGCCAGCGCCCCGAAGGATGAGTTGCTGGTTCTGCCCGGCTGGATCCCACGGGCACGGTGGGTGCAGGCGCTGATCGCGCTGTTCGTGATCGCCCCGATGATGACGGCCCTCCTGAACGGAGACTGGCTGACCTACGGGCCGACGACGCTGCGTGCGCTGACGCTCTATGACGGCGCGAACATGGTGCAGCTGGCCCTTGTCGCGGTGTTGCCCTTTCTGATCGGGCGGCGCTTTCTGGCGGGCGAGGACGGGCATCGCGCCTTGCTTCTTGCGCTTCTGACGGCAGGGCTTATCTATAGCCTTCCGACACTGGCCGAGGTGCGCCTGTCCCCGCAACTTCACAACATCGTCTACGGCTATTTTCCCCATAGCTGGCTGCAACATGTCCGGGGCGACGGGTTCCGGCCCGTCGTCTTCCTGAACCACGGGCTGGTCCTCAGCATGTTCCTGTGCACTGCCGCGCTGGCCATCGCGGCCTATATGCGCGCGATCGACGGGGAACAGCGCATCCTTTACTTCCTCGGCGCGGCCTACATGACCGTCGTCGTCTTCCTTTCGAAGTCGCTCGGCATGACACTGGTGGCCTGCGTTCTGATCCCGGTCATCCTGTTCTGTTCGGTCCGGGTTCAGATGGTCGTGGCGGGCGGCGTGGCGGCGCTGGTCTTCGCTTATCCGTTCATGCGGACGGTCGGGATCAACCCGCTGATGGCCGTGGTGGGATTTGTCGAGGGCTTCGCGCCGGAGCGGGCGGCCTCGCTGGCGTTCCGGCTGAACATGGAGGACCGGCTTATCGACCGGATGCTCGAGCGTCCGCTCTTTGGCTGGGGCTCGCTCGGGCGGTCGGAGCTTTGGTCGGCGACCGGGTTCAACACCGCCGTCCGGGACGGACTCTGGATCATCCAGATCGGCGAAAGGGGCGTGTTCGGCTTTGTCAGTCAGTTCGGCCTTCTGTGCCTGCCCATTATGATGCTCGCCCTGAAGGCAAAGCCCTACGCCTTGAGCGCAGCCACCGCCGGCCTGTGCCTGGTGCTCGCCGCGAATGCCCTCGATCTGGTGCCGAATGCCGGCATTACGCCGTACACCTTCCTCGTCGCCGGCGCACTGGCCGGGCGGCTGGAGCTTGGCGCGGCGCAGGCGCCAGAGGCGCACGCGGCGTTGGCGCGTTCGGATGGCGCGCCCGGCCCGCAGGCCGCGGCGGCACGGGGGCCCGCACCAGCGGACGCGTCGGTGCGCGATGGCCAGGTCTATGCGCGCGTTACAGCAGACAAGGTGCGCAGCCCGGCCCGCAAACCGGGATCCGGATCCGGGCCGCGACCGGCAACAGGCCGGATCGGGCCGCCGCATGCGGCGCCGGCTCCTGCCAAGAGTGCGACGCCGCGGCAGAAGCCACCGGGTGACAGCGCGAGCGAGACGAACTACTCGCGCTACCCCATCCGGCCGTCCCGCAAGCCCGGCCGGGCCTGACGCCTGCCATCCGCGGCATCAAAACGAGCGGCCGCTTTGGCCGTGCTCTTGGGACTTCAGCGCCCGGAGAGACTAGTGCCCTGCGCGGTCACGGCGGCACGCCCGCAGACGGCCCGGCGTCTCAGGCTTGTTCCGGCTTGAAGGGCGCCATGCCCGAGCGGGCGAGCGCATCGGCGCGTTCGTTTTCGGGGTGGCCGGCATGGCCCTTGACCCATTCCCACCGCACGTCGTGCCGGCTTTGCGCCTCGTCCAGCCGCCGCCACAGATCCTCGTTCTTCACCGGCTTCTTGGCCGCGGTTCGCCAACCGTTGCGCTTCCAGCCGTGAATCCAGCCGGTCACGCCGTTTTTGACGTAGGCACTGTCGGTCACGATCGTGATCGAGGAGGGGCGCGTCAGGCTCTCAAGCGCCGTGATCGCGGCCAACAGCTCCATCCGGTTATTGGTGGTGTCCGGTTCGCCGCCCTCGATCTCGCGCTCCTTCAGGACCTCATCGCCGTCCCGGGCCTGAAGCAGAACGCCCCAGCCCCCGGGGCCGGGATTGCCGGAGCACGCACCGTCGGTAAACGCGATGAGATCGGTCACGCGTGCTCCAGCGTAACGTAGCCGGGCAGAGCCGCAATGGCGGCGCACCAATCGTCGATCCGGGGAAACCGTGTCATGTCGAACCCGCCATAGGTGCCCGCGGTGTGCGTGTAGCCGTAGAGGGCGATATCGGCGAGGGTCGGGCTGGTGCCACCGAAGAACGGCTGCCCGTCCAGCCCCTGCTCCATGACAGCGAGCACGGCGTGACCGTCCTCCAGCAGCGTCGCCAGCGCCTCGGGCGTCGCGTCGGCGGCGCGGTGCGGATAGCGCAGGAGCGACGCGCGCACGGCCACGACCGGCTCGTGGCGGTTCTGCTCGAAGAACATCCAGGCCAGCGTCTGCGCCCGAGCCAGGGGATCTGCGGGCACCCAGGGTGTCTCTTCGCCGAGATACCACAGGATCGCACCGGATTCGCTCAACACGGTGCCGTCAGGCAGATGCAGCGCGGGTGCCTTGCCGAAGGGCAGGTGACCGCCCGCATGCGCCGCCTCCAGCTCCGGCGACGCAACCTCGCAATCCACGCGCGTATAGGCGCGCCCCAACAGGGCAAGAAGCAGCCGCACCTTGTAGCTGTTGCCAGAGGACGGCATCGAATAGAGGGTCAGATCCTGCATGATGCGCGGTCTACGGCAGCCCTGCCCGCCGGACAAGCACGCTTAGGCCGGCCGAACGGCCCAAACTACGATCCAGGGCGCGACGACACCGTCGAATCCCGCCTCGCGCCCCGTTTCCCGCTCCGTGACTGCGAAGCCCGCGTCGGAAAGCAGCCGCGTGATTTCGGCATCTGTGTAGTAGATGTAGAGGCGCCCCAGACTGTCCCGCGCCTGCCCCGTGCCGGTCTTGAGGCCGATATGCAGAAGCCCCCCGGGCCGGAGCGCGGCACGGAGGCGGGCCAGATGCCCGGGCATGTCTTCGCGCGGGGCGTGCAACAACGAAAAATTGGCCCAGATCCCGCCATAGGCGCGGCTTGCATCCACATCGGTGAAAGTGCCGACCTTGGCGGAAACGCCGTACCGGGCGCGCGCCACGTCGACCATGCCCTCCGACGCGTCGATGGCGTCGACCTCCAGACCGGCGGCCATCATCGCCGCGGCGGAGTTGCCGGGCCCACAGCCCAGATCGAGGACCGGCGCCGCCGCCGGAACCGCCGCGATGAAACGCGTCAGACGCTCCGACGGTTCGGGGTTGGCGACGTCTTTGGCGTAATCCCCGGCCCGCGCCGTATAGAGGGCAATCGTCTCGCGATCCGTCATCCCAGCACCACCGTGGCAAGGCACAGGCAGACCAGCGCGGTGAGGGGGATGCGCAGCGCCATCCACCACGGGGGTGTCAGCCCGTTTCGCCAGAAGAACCCGTCGATGATCAGAAGTCCGACGAAGCCGACGATCAGGTAGATCGCCGCCGAGATCGGCCCGCCACCCACGAAGAAGAACGCCCAGAGCGCGGGGATCACCGAGAGCGCGAACCCCAGCGCCTGCACCTCGCCCTCGGCGCGCGCGGCGAACCCCCAGATCACGCCGGCCATGAAGGCAAGGATCAGCTGGCCGTAGTTCAGCAGGACGAAGGGCGCCACATAGCGCGGGCCCACCTGCGCCATGGTCAGCTCGCGAATCGGGCCGATATACGCCGTGGCCACACCCCAGAAGAATGGCAGCAGCCCGGCGAAGCCAAGATACAGGGCGGAGCGGGGGACGGTGGCAAGCGACAGCATGGGCACCGTTCTAGCGAGTGCTGCGGGCGAGGGAAGGGGTCAGGCGCGCTCCAGCGCCAGTCGCCCGGCGAGGGCTGCGAAGATACCCGCAAAGCACCGGTTGAGCCAGCGCATGGCCCGCTCGGACGACAGGATCGCGTCGCGTGCGGCGGCCGCGAACACGCCGTAGCCGACAAACACCGCAAAGGTCATGGCCATGAAGACCGCTCCGAGCGACAGCATCTCTACCGTGGCCGTCTCCGGCGCGCCCGACAGAAAGGGCGGGAGCAGGGCCAGAAAGAAGATCGAAAGCTTCGGATTGAGGATGTTGATCAGGGCGCCACGCCGTGCGATGGGCCACGCCGCGATCCGGCCCGCATCGGGGCGGATCGCCAGGGCACCATCGGTCTTGAGGGCCTGCCAGGCCAGCCAGAGCAGATAGGCGACGCCCGCGAACTTCACCGCCTGAAACAGGAGCGCCGAGGTGTGCAGCACCGCCGCGAGGCCAAGCACGGCCGCCGTCAGGTGGGGGACGATCCCGAAAGTGCAGCCCAGCGCCGCCCACATCGCGGCGCGGCGGCCACGCCCGAGACCGATGGCAAGCGTGTAGACAACACCTGTCCCCGGGGCGATCACAACGACGAAGGCCGTCAACAGGAACTGGGCGGAGATCATGCCTGAACCGGCTGCCGCAAGACGCGCGGAACCTTGAACTCGACATTCTCCTGCGCGGTTTCGACGTTCTCCAGCGTCACGTCATAGCGCTCGCGAAATGCGTCGATCACCTCGGCGACCAGCTCGGCAGGCGCCGACGCCCCGGCCGTGATGCCGAGGCTCGAGATCCCCTCCAGCGAGCGCCAGTCGATGTCGCGCGCGCGCTGAACGAGCTGGGCATAGGCGCAGCCCGCCCGGGCGCCCACCTCGACCAGACGGCGCGAGTTCGAGGAGTTGGGCGCGCCCACCACCAGCATCGCATCGGCCAGCGGCGCCATCGCCTTCACCGCCTCCTGCCGGTTGGTCGTGGCGTAGCAAATGTCTTCCTTGTGGGGGCCGACGATGGCGGGAAATCGCGCCTGCAGTGCGGCAACGACATCGGCGGTATCGTCGACCGACAGCGTCGTTTGCGTCACGAAGGCAAGGCTCTCGGGATCGCGGACCTTCAGCGTCGCGACGTCCTCGACATCTTCGACAAGCAGAACCTCCCCCGGCGGGAGCTGGCCCATCGTTCCGATCGTTTCGGGATGGCCCTCGTGGCCGATCATCACGATCTGCAGCCCCCTGTCGGCATGGCGAGACGCTTCGATATGCACCTTGCTCACAAGCGGGCACGTCGCGTCGACATAGACCATTTCGCGTTTGGCGGCTTCGGCGGGGACCGCCTTGGGCACCCCATGGGCCGAGAAGATCACCGGCCGGTCGTCGGGGCATTCGTCCAGCTCCTCGACGAACACGGCCCCTTTCGCGCGCAGCCCGTCGACCACGAACTTGTTGTGAACGATCTCGTGCCGGACGTAGACGGGCGCGCCCCACTTATCCAACGCCATCTCGACGATCTTGATGGCGCGATCAACGCCGGCACAGAAACCGCGCGGCGCAGCAAGATAGATCATCAGCGGGGGCTTGGTCATCGAGGCACTCCTTAGCCTCGGAACGTAGTGTTCGAAGACGGCTCCGTCTACCCGCGTGCGGCGCCTTGGCCGACGGTCAGTTGGCGTTCTCTTCCGCGGTCGCAACGGGCTCCGCCTCGGGGCGCTGCTGCTGCTCGCGCGGCGGGCGGCCGACGACATCGCGCAGCTCGTCGAGCTCGATGAAGTTGTCGGCCTGGCGGCGCAGTTCGTCCGCGATCATGGGCGGCTGGCTGCGGATCGTGGAACAGACGGAGACGCGCACGCCCTGCCGCTGCAGGCTTTCCACCAGCGGACGGAAATCGCCGTCGCCCGAGAACAGCACGATGTGATCGACGCGCGGCGCAAGCTCCATCGCGTCGACGGTCAGTTCGATATCCATGTTGCCCTTCACCTTGCGGCGACCCTGGCTATCGGTGAACTCCTTGGCCGGTTTGGTGACCATGGCGTAGCCATTGTAGTGCAGCCAATCGACGAGCGGGCGAATCGGCGAGTATTCCTCGTTCTCCAGGAGCGCCGTGTAATAGAAAGCCCGCAGCAGCTTGCCGCGGCGCATGAACTCCTGCCGAAGAAGCTTGTAATCAATGTCGAAGCCGAGCGCTTTCGCGGCCGCATACAGGTTTGAACCGTCAATAAAAAGCGCCAAGCGCTCATCTCGATAAAACATGGGGACTCCCTTCCAACAATCGTTTTTGCGCGATCGTGTGTCTTGCCCCGATCCTGCTAATCGCGATGTTCCGACCGACACTTCTGCCGCTCAGGCGGTGAAGCGCGCTGCTTTCTGTCACAACCCTGTTACCTGATCCATCTTGGTTTGAGCGCCAATCGCCTTTCATGCTAATTATCGTGCGCTTGCGCACAGATCCGGTGCAACGACGCGTAGGGAAGCTTCCAAGGCCCACGCCGAAGCGTACCCCGCATCACACTCTCTCATGCCTTGCCGAGCCTTGCAATGCTGGGAGCCGCGCGCTAGGTAACCGCTTCGCCAGACAATCGGAGTGTCCCATGGCCCGCGTTACCGTCGAAGATTGCGTCGACAAGGTTCCCAACAGATTTGAGCTTGTGATGCTTGCCGCCCACCGCGCCCGCGAGGTCAGCGCCGGCAGCCCCATCACCGTGGATCGCGACAACGACAAGAACCCCGTGGTGGCGTTGCGCGAGATCGCGGAAGAAACGCAGCAAGCCGAAACCCTGCGCGAGCGGATGATCGAGGCCAACCAGACCCAGATCGAGGTCGACGAGCCGGAAGAGGATTCCATGGCCCTCCTGATGGGTGCCGAAACGCCCGACAGGCCCAACGACGATGACATGTCGGAGGAGATGCTTCTGCGTCAGCTCATGGAAGCGCAGGAGCAGAAGTAACGCCCCTTTCAGAGACCAGCCCCCCGGCACCCATTGCCGCCGACGTCAAGGATCCCGCGCCGAAGATCGACGCGCAGGATCTGATCTCGCTGGTCTCTGTCTACAATCCGCACTCGAACTCGGATCTGATCCGCCGCGCCTATGATTTCGGCGCGCGGATGCACGAGGGGCAGTTCCGCCATTCCGGCGATCCCTACTTCTCTCATCCGGTCGCAGTGGCGGCGATCCTCGCCGAGATGCGGCTCGACGACGACACGATCGTCACGGCCCTGCTGCACGACACGATCGAAGACACACGCGCGCGTTATTCCGATATCGTGAACGAGTTCGGCGAGGATGTTGCGCGTCTGGTGGACGGCGTCACCAAGCTGACGAACCTGCAGCTTGCCTCGTCCGAGACCAAGCAGGCCGAGAATTTCCGCAAGCTCTTCATGGCCATGTCGCAGGATCTGCGCGTGATCCTCGTGAAGCTCGCAGACCGTCTGCACAACATGCGCACCATCCGTCATCAGCGGCCCGAGAAGCAGGTGCAGAAGAGCCGCGAGACGATGGACATCTACGCCCCGCTGGCGGGGCGCATGGGCATGCAGTGGATGCGCGACGAACTGGAGGATCTGGCGTTCCAGGTCCTCAACCCGGACGGGCGCCTGTCCATCATGCGCCGCTTCATCACGCTGCAGCGCGAAACCGGCGACGTCGTCGACAAGATCAAGGCCGACATCCGTGCGCAACTGCACGAGGTCGGGATCACGGCGGCCGTCTTCGGCCGGGCGAAACGCCCCTACTCGATCTGGCGCAAGATGCAGGAGAAGGAGCTGACCTTCTCGCGCCTGTCCGACATCTACGGATTCCGCGTGATCGTGGAGACGGAGCAGGAGTGCTACGCCGTGCTGGGAGCGATCCACCGGCGCTGGAAGGCGGTGCCCGGCCGGTTCAAGGATTACATCAGCCAGCCCAAATCCAACGGCTACCGCTCGATCCACACCACGGTGTCGGGGCGCGACGGCAAGCGGGTCGAGGTGCAGATCCGCACGCGCGAGATGCACGAAGTGGCGGAGGCCGGCGTGGCCGCGCATTGGTCCTATCGCGATGGCGAGCGTGCCGAGAACCCGTTCGCCGTAGATCCGTCGAAATGGGTCACGCAGTTGAAGGAACGCTTCGACGAGGCCGACACCGAGGAGTTTCTCGAGCATGTGAAGCTCGAAATGTACTCCGACCAGGTGTTCTGTTTCACGCCGAAGGGCGATGTGGTGCAGCTCCCGAAAGGGGCCACCCCGCTCGACTATGCCTACGCCATCCACACGCGAATCGGCGATTCCTGCGTTGGCGCGAAGGTCGACGCGATGCGCGTGCCGCTCTGGACCCGGCTGAAAAACGGGCAGTCTGTCGAAATCGTGACAGCCGACGGCCAGCGCCCGCAGGCCACCTGGCTCGATATCGTGGTGACGGGTCGGGCCAAGGCCGCGATCCGACGCTCGCTCCGGGAAGAGAACCGCGAGCGCTATATCAAGCTCGGGCGCGAACTCGCGCGTGTCGGGTTCGAGCATGTCGGGCGGAAAGTGTCCGACAAGGCGCTGGCCACGGCCGCCAAGCAGCTCGGCGTCGAGAGCGGCGAGGAGCTGCTCGCCCGCCTCGGATCCGCCGAGATGAGCGCGCGCGATGTGATCGAAGCGCTCTATCCGGACCTGTCCAGACAGGGCGAGGAGGTGGCGCCAGGGCGGGCGGTGCTCGGTCTTGCGCCCGACCAGCAGCCGCAGCGCGGGCGCTGCTGCCAGCCGGTGCCGGGGGAGCGAATCGTGGGCATCACCTATCGCGGCGCGGGTGTGGTGGTGCACGCGATCGACTGTCCGACCCTCGCCGCGCTGGAGGATCAGACGGAGCGGTGGATCGATCTGCACTGGCATTCCGGCCTGCATCCGGCGGTCTACACGGTGTCGCTCGGAATCGTGATCTCGAACGATGCCGGGGTCCTCGGACGGATCTGCACATTGATCGGCGAGCAGAAAGCCAACATCTCTGATCTGGAATTTGTCGACAGGAAGCCAGATTTTTACCGACTTCGTATTGATGTTGATCTACGTGACGTAGAGCACTTGCACATGGTGATGACGGCACTGGAGGCGGAAAACGATGTGGCGGAGTCGGTCCGGATACGCGGCGCGGCGCCGGCCGACGCGGCGGAGGGCGAGGTGCTCGTCTCCGACGTGCCGCACCGCACGAAGAAGGAGATCGGGGCCGTTCAGCCCTGAAGAAGAACAGTCGGGGGAGCGGCCGCAGCAACGCCGCTCCCGGTAAGCCCGGAGAGGACGAGCGCATTGGTTTTCAAGCGCCGGGAAAAACGGAGCTGGCTTCAGATTGCGGCCGAGAGCGTGTGGCCCCGTGGGGGGTGGGGACGCGCCGCGCAATACGTCAAGCACCGGCTGCACAGGATCCCCGATAGCCCGACGCGGATCGCGCGCGGGATCTGGGCCGGCGTGTTCATCTCATTCACCCCCCTCTACGGCCTGCACTTCGTCGCCTCGGCGCTTCTGGCCAAGATGATGCGCGGCAACATCGTCGCGGCGCTGCTCGCCACCTTTTTCGGCAACCCGATCACCTTTCCGATCATTGCGGCGCTGGCGTTGCGCCTGGGCAACTGGATTCTGGGTGGCGAGTTCGCCGCCGCGAATGACGGCAAGCTCGGGATGAAGTTCGCCACCGCGTTTCAGGAGCTCTGGCACAACACCAAGGCGATCTTCACCGATGAGGTGGCCCATTGGGACGGGCTGATCACGTTCTACCGCGATGTGTTCCTGCCCTATTTCATCGGTGGGCTCATCCCCGGGCTGATCACTGCGACCATCGTCTACTTCATGGCGCTGCCGGTCATCGCGGCCTATCAAAACCGGCGGCGGGGCCGCTTGAAGGCGCGCCTCGCCAAACTCAAGGAAGCCGCCCCGGCCGTGGCCGCGAAGGCGACGTCGGCCGCATCGGTGAAGCGGACGCGGACCGACGGCGCCTAGACCGGGGCGCACCCCGCGCCCGCGCAATTCCCGGCCTGTCGGATCCCGGGGCGCTGTGCGACAAGCGCGGCATGGTAACCGACCGTCCTACCCTCGGCATTGCCCTGATGCTCGGCTTCTGCATCGCAGCGCCGCTCGGCGACGCGATCGCCAAGGTACTGGGGCCCGCCGTGCCGCTGATCATGGTCATCGCCGTCCGCTTCGTCATCCAGGCAGTGCTGCTCGTGCCGTTGATCTCGGCAACGGGCGGGAGCCTTCGGGTGCCGCAGCGGCTGTGGCCTATCATGGTCCTGCGCACCGTCCTGCACATTGCCGGCGTTGCCCTGATGTTTCTCGCCCTGCGGTACCTCCCGCTCGGCGACGCAGTTGCGATCGCCTATGTCATGCCCTTCCTGGTCCTGTTCGTGGGGTGGCTGACCATGGGAGAGGAGGTCGGCCTGCGGCGGCTGATCGCATGCGTCGTCGGCTTCGCGGGAACGCTGCTGGTGATGCAGCCGTCCTTCCTCGAGGTCGGGCCCGCCACTCTGCTCCCCCTCGCCGTCGCCGCGATCTTCGCCGTGTTCATGCTGCTCACCCGCAAGATCGCGCGCGAGATCGGCCCGCTGGAACTCCAGGCGGTGAACGGCCTGCTCGGATCCGGCCTTCTGGTGGGCATTCTGATCTTCGGCGCCCTCTTCGGTTGGGCGGAAGCCACGCTGATCCGGCCCGATGCACAGCAGACGGTTCTGCTTGTCCTGCTGGGCGTTCTGGGGACGCTGGCGCATCTGCTGCTGACATGGTCGCTCAGGTTCGCGCCCACCGCCACCGTCGCCCCGGTGCAATACCTCGAAATCCCGGTTGCGGTGCTGTTCGGGCTGCTCATCTTCGGCGACTTTCCCGGTGCGCTGGCCCTTGTCGGCATCGCCATCGTGATGGCGGCGGGGCTGTATATCATCCTGCGCGAGCAGGCTCTGGCCAAAGCGGCGCCGCGCGCAGCCCCGCGACCGCAGCCGCCAGGGCCGCCCGCGGCAGAATGACGATCAGCCCGGCCCCGCCCATCTCCAGACGGACACCGGATGCCCCGTCCGCCACCCTGTTCGACGTGCCGTGCCTCTCCCACGGCGAGAACGCCAGGCCGTCGATCGGCCAGTGCAGGCCGTCCGACGTCCCGCCGACCGGGGCGAGCGGAAACAGGGAGACGCGGGTGCCGGCAGACAGGGCCAGCGCGATCCGCGGCGGCGCGGCAAAGACGACGTCGCGCTCGCCGATCAGCAGGCAAGGCATATGCCTGAGGCGCACAAGGGCATGCAGATTGGCCAGTTGATGGTCGATCCGCCGTCCGAGAAAGCCGACGCCCAGCGCGAAAGGCCCGGCCACACGGGCGAGCACCTTGTCGAAATCCGTGCTGTCCTGTTCGGCAACGTGGTGCAGCGCCCCGTCCGGCAGGCGCGCCTGATCGCGGGGTTGGAGCGAGTCCATGTCGCCGATCACGGCAAGCGGCGTGTTACCCTGCGCCAGGGCGGCAGCGGCGCCTCCGTCGGCGGCGACAAGATCGGGCGCGAGGCTTAACGCGTCCGAAAGATCGTTTGTGCCAAGGTGTCCGCCACCCAGAAGGGTCAATCCAGCCGTGCTGGAAACAATCGTCTCAATCATCGCGCTCCTGCCTCATAACAGGAGGAAGACCACGATTTTGACACGAAATGACACCTTTTATTTCTTGGTTCCGTTCTCAATCGCGAACCAATCCATGGTAAATCCGGGGTGCTGAGCATGAAGAGGGCGAGCGGACCGATGGTTGGATCGAACAAGGTACTCACGGTGTCCTACGGCACCTTCGCGTGCACGCTGGAGGGATTTGAGGATTCTTTCGGCACCATGAAGGCCATCGCGGAGTATTTCCGGGACCTCGCCGCCGACGATCGCTACTTCGGGGCCGAACCGCCAACGCCGGATGCGGAAATGCTGCAGCGGATCGCTGAGCGCGAGATCCGCCGCCGGGTCGAAGCCAAGGTGAGCGACGACGGCATCACGTTGCGTGCCGACCAGCCGGCAGCGGCCGTTGCGGCACCCGTTGAGGCGCATCCGCCGGCGGTGGCCGAAACCTCCGAACCGCAGGTCAACCTCGATGCCGCAGAGGCGCCGCAATCCGAGCATGCCTTCGTGGCGAACGGAGCGGGTGCAGACGTGACGCTGACCGCCGACGCGCCGGAAATCCACGGGATCGAAGCGCAGGTCGATGGCGATATCGTCGACGTCGCAGGCGCAGCGGTTCCGAGTACGCCCGATACGCCCGACACGATTGTCATCTCGTCCGAGGAGGATACCGTCGCAGAACCCGAGGCCCCCGCCGAGGTGGAGGCAGAGGCTGCGCCGGAGGAACTCGTCGAGGAGGTGGAGCCGGCCGCGGAAACCGCCGAATGGGTGGATGCCGAGCTTTCGCCAAGCGAGGTCGCCGAGGCGCCCGCGTTTGCCGCGGACATGGATGCCACCGCGAGCGAGACGCCCGAAGAAGCCGGTCTTGCCGCGGCCTGGGAAGAGCACCTTGCAATGGCCGATGAGGATGAGACCGTCAGCGCCGACGTCGTCATGGAAGACGGCGACGAGGCCATGGGCGAAGACGAGGGCGAACCCCTGGCGGAGGAGTCGTTCCTCGAGACGCCGGAGGACGTTGCCGAAGCGGATGCATCCGAAGCAGACCCCGCGGATGAGGAAGCCGTCGCCACGCTGGAAGACAACGCGCTACCGCTCATGTCGCCGGTGACTGCCGCGGAGGCGGGCATTGGTGAAACCGATCCTACTGGCGAGGCGCCCGAGGAAGAAGCGCAGGCCGAACCCGAGGTGGCCGAGCTCGAGGCGGCCGAAGCAGACAGGGTCGAAGCGGACATGGCCGAAGAGGGCGCGGCCGAGGCAGACATCCCTGAAGCAGACGTCGCAGAGGGTGACGGCACGCAGGACCTCCCCGAAGCAGAGGCCGAGGCCGACAGCGCGTTGGCAGCGGACGAGTCGACCGAGGAGTATGCGTCCGCCGAAGACACGCCAGAGAGCGTGTCCGAAGGTGAGACCAGCGAAGACGCGCAAGCGGACGACGAGGCGCCCAAGGCCCCCACCTTGGCGGAGCGTCTGGCCCGGATCCGCGCCGTCGTCGGACGCGCGCCGGTGCCCTTCCGCGGCCCGACCGAGGCCGTCGAGGATGCCGCCGACCCGGTTTTGGACGGCGCCGAGGCGACACCGGCGCAAATGTCCGAAACGCTTGACCGATTGAGCCAGGACACCGATCAGGCGCCCACTCTCGGCCCGTTCGCACCGCTCCAGAGCACGCAGGCCGACGACACCGCCGCAGAGGCTTTCGACGCGCCGGGTCTGATCGGCGATGACGCCATCGCAGAAACGGACGCCGAGCCGCACGCAATCGCAGCGGACGACGACGCAGGCGCCGCGCCGGAGGACGAACTGACCGCCGAGGCTGCGCCTGCCGAGCCCGCGGGCGACGAGATGGCATACGACGCCGCGCCCGAGGAGCGCGCGACCGACGAAAGCGCGACCGATGAGAGCGCGACCGAGACAGAGCCGACTGCGGACGCAGCGGCGGACGCCGATGAACCGCCCGCCGCCGAGGTGGACGACGAAGCCGCGCACGCCACGGTCGACACCGCAGATGCCCACACCGCCGCGCCGGAGGAGCACGCGACCGCCGAGGACGCCGCAGATGTGATCGGCGAAACGCCCGAAGTCGCCGCCGATGCCTCCGAAGGTGGGGAAGGCCCCCAGAAAGCGCGCGTCTTCCGCGTGCGCAAGGCCGGGCTCGCCGCAACCCTGCGCGCTGCGCTACCGGGTATGGGTGCCTCCTCAGACGCGGACTCCTCTGCGGAGAAGGCCGACGCCGAAACGGGCGCGTCGGAAGATGCCGCCGCCGAACCCGCCGAAGCCTCGGCCGAGACCGAGGAGCAGGCCCAAGCGGGCACTCCTGGCCTGTCGCCGGAGATCGAGGCGGATCTGATGGCCGAATTGGCAGAGATCGAAGCCGACGCGGAGGGCAAGGCCCCCGCTGGAGAGGACGTAACCGAGGAAGCCGCCGAACAACCCGCACAGGAAGCGCCTGAGACAGACGCCGACGCGGCGCTTGTCGCGGCACTCTCCCTGGAAGACGTGAACGCGCTCGGCATCATGGGCTCCGACGCCAAAGACACGCAGGAACACGAGGCCCCCGCGTCCGACGATGCGCCTGCCGAGACGGACGTGGCCGAAGCACCGGAGGCCGACGCGGCAGAGGACGGCCCGGCGGACCAGGTGGCCGAGCCGCAGAAGGACGACGAAGTCGACGCAGCCGTCGCCCGCATGCTCGAAAGCCTAGATGCCCCGGCGACGGCCGACACGGACGACGCGCCCACCGCATCCGAGACCGACGCTGAAGCGGCGGACGACGAGACGCAGCCAACCGACGAGACGGCGGAGGGCGAAACGGAGGACGACTCCAAGACGTTCTCGACGAGCCTTCGCGACAGTGTCTCCGAAGCCGTGCAGCGGTTGGCGGGGGAAGTCGCCCGCGCCGACAAGGCCCAGGCCGCCGCCGAACGCCGCGAACGTGCGCTGGGCGGCGAAGAGAAGATCGAGGATCGCCGCGTCGAGCGTCTTCTGGATGCGACGAACTCGCGCCTCGCAGGGCCCGAGATGCGGCGGCGCCGATCCGCCCTCGCGCACCTGAAGGCAGCCGTTGCCGCGACGCGGGCGGAAGGCGGACGTCCGAAGTCCAACCCCGACGACGCGGTGCAGCCCTATCGCGACGACCTCGCGGCTGTGGTGAAGCCGACACGCGCCGAGCATCCCGTCGGTCCGTCGGACGAAGCGTATAACTCGCCACTGCTGGAGCAGACCCCGCCCACGGGCGGAGCGGAAGTGGCCGACGCCGAGCTGCCCAAACTGGAGACCCTCGTGCCCGAGCGCGGCACGGAGGACGACGCGGGCGCCGCGGCAGAGCTTGCCGAAGAGACCACCGGCTCGGACGAGCCGCAGGCCCCGCCGGTCGAGACCACGCCTATGGAAGAGGCCGTGCAACCCGAAGCGCCCGCCGCTGCCGCTGAGTCCGATGGAGAAGACGACCCCGTGCGCCCGCGACGGCCCGCCGTCGGCGACGTGTCGGTCAACCGTCCCGATGCGAGCCGCGAGCGGCCGCGCGTCGCCCCGCTGATGCTCGTCTCAGAGCAGCGGGTCGACGACAGCGACGCCGCTCCGGAGGACACCGGCGATGCTTCCTCCGACAGCGACGGATCGAGCGGCCCGGTGCGTCCGCGACGCGTCACCCGAGAAAGCATGTCGATGGATGTCGACAGCTTCGAGGCCGCCGCCGAAAGCACCGGTAGCGGGATGGTCAAGTCCGACGTGGAAGCCGCCGGAATCTTCGCCGACAGCACCGCTTTCGCCGATTTCGCCGAGAAGATGGGCGCGGAGGGCCTGTCGGATCTGCTGGAATGCGCCGCGGCCTACGCCGCCTATGTCGAGGGCCGCCCCCACTTCTCCCATCCCCAGATCATGCGGGTCGTCCGCGACGGGATCGAAGGACAGGAGAGCCTCAGCCGCGAGGAAAGCCTGCGGACCTTCGGCCAGCTCCTGCGTCAGGGTAAAATTCGCAAGGTCAGCCGGGGCCAGTTCACGATATCGAAATCGTCTCGATATAGACCCGAGGCACGCAGCGGAACGCAGTGATGCGACGTCTGTGTGCGTTCGGGTAACGAGTGTGGGGCGGCAGGGTAACCTGTCGCCCTTTTGGTCTGCCCGCGACTGCCCATCGCCAGGCCAAAGCAGAAGGGCAGGACCCGAGGTGGCCGGGCGCGGGATACTTCGCCAGGTCTTGACTGTGCCAATGGCTCGCCGGGGCAACCTGGCCGGGCGATCAACCCAAGTACGCCCACCCACATGGGCAGGTCACGGCGGGTCCCAGAGTGCCATGGGCGGCCTCGCAGGCTGCCTAGGAGAATGGGTGGGCCGTAACCTAGCTGTCCGGCGGTGGCGCGTCGGGATCGGCCTTCCCGACCCCGCGGAACACCGCCTTGAACGGCAGAGCCCATACGATCCCCAGCGCCACGTAGACCAGCAGTTCGATCAGCACCGGTTGCCGACCGAACGTGGCGTCGAGCCAGTTCATCATAGTCACAGCCGCCACGATGTAGATCGGCAGACCGATCAGCAGGATCACAAGCGACCAACGCCGGCGGGCTTTGTAAGACAGGGACATCAGTTCGAAAAAGGATCCGTTACCAGAATCGTGTCGTCGCGCTCGGGCGAGGTGGAGAGTAGGGCCACGGGGCATCGAATCAACTCTTCCACCCGCCGCACATACTTGACCGCCTCCGCCGGCAGGTCGGCCCAACTGCGCGCGCCCGCCGTGCTGTCCTGCCAGCCCTCCATCCACTCGTAGACGGGCGTCACCCGCGCCTGCTGATCGGCGGCGGTGGGCAAGTAGTCCAGAACCTCTCCGTCCAGCCGGTAACCGGTGCAGATCGCAAGGCGCTCGAACCCGTCGAGCACGTCGAGCTTGGTCAGCGCGATGCCGTTCACGCCCGAGGCCGCGCAGGTCTGGCGCACGAGCACCGCGTCGAACCACCCGCAGCGGCGCTGCCGGCCCGTCACGGTGCCGAACTCATGCCCGCGCTCGCCCAGACGCCGGCCATCGTCATCGTCCAACTCGGTGGGAAACGGCCCCTCGCCCACCCGGGTGGTATAGGCCTTCACGATCCCCAGAACGAAGTCCACGGCCCCCGGGCCCAGGCCCGTCCCCGTGGCGGCCATGCCCGCCAGGGTATTGGAGGAGGTGACGAAGGGATAAGTGCCGAAATCGACATCGAGCAGCGCCCCCTGCGCGCCCTCGAACAGAATGCGCTGGCCCGACCGGCGCGCCTGATCGAGATCCCGCCAGACGGGCCGGGCATAGGGCAGGAGCTGCGGTGCGATCCCTCGCAGCGCGTCCACGAGGGCCGCGCGATCCACCTCCGGCAGCCCCAATCCCCGGCGCAGGGCGTCGTGGTGGACGAGAAGCCGGTCGATCCGGGTCTCCAGCGTCGCCGGATCGGCCAGATCGGCAACCCTCACGGCCCGGCGGCCCACCTTGTCTTCGTAGGCCGGGCCAATGCCTCGGCCGGTTGTGCCGATCTTGGCAACGGCATTCTGGGCCTCGCGCGCGCGGTCGAGCTCGCCGTGCACGGGCAGAATGAGCGGCGTGTTCTCGGCGATCATGAGGGTCTGCGGCGAGATCTGTACCCCCTGCGCCCGCAGCCGCTCGATCTCATCGATCAGCGCCCAGGGATCGAGCACCACACCGTTGCCGATGACCGACAGCTTGCCCGACCGGACGATCCCGGACGGAAGCAGCGACAGCTTGTACACGGTGCCGTCGACGACCAGCGTGTGCCCGGCATTGTGCCCGCCCTGAAAGCGGGCGATCACATCCGCCCGCTCGCTCAGCCAATCGACGATCTTGCCCTTTCCCTCGTCGCCCCACTGAGCGCCCACGACCACTACGTTCGCCACCCCGATCCCTCCGGTTTTTTGGGCCCCGCGCCATATAGCGGGGCGGCGCCGCGGGCGAAAGGCCCCGCCCGAGCAGCTTGCCCGTCCCCAGCGCACGCCCCGCGCCCCGGCCACCCGCCGGTCGGCGCGCAAGGGTGGGCGGGTGGGGC
>JBCDGG010000016.1:0-47082 GCA_038757905.1 Pseudomonadota bacterium
GATATCTTCGGGGTCGAACAGGAGGAGATCGGCGGCACGCTCAACGCCGATTGGTGCGACGAGACGTTCGGACAATCCCGCCGCCACGAGGAGTTCTGGGACAAGCTCGTCTCCGGCGAAAGCATCATCGGCACGTTCCGCCGCATTGCAACGAACGGGCGGGAAGCGTGGCTGCACGTCACTTACGTGCCCGTCGCGAACCCCGACGGCCGGATCACCCGCATCGCCGCCTCCGCCATCGACGTCACGCGCGACCGGCAGAAGGCGAACGCCGATGCCGGCCGCATCTCGGCGATCGAGGAACGTTACGCGGTTGCCGAGTACGCCATGGACGGCACCATCGAGCGGGCAAACGCACCCTTCCTGGACATCTTCGACTACAGCTTCAAAGACCTCGAAGGCAGGCCCCACAGCCTGCTCTGCAGCGACGACGAGGACGAAGCCGCCAATGTCGAGCAGCAATGGGAGAAGCTGCGCCGGGGCGAATCCGTCAGTGTACTCGCCAAGCGCAAGGGCGCGGGCGACAAGGAGTTGTGGCTGCAAACGACCTATCACGCGATCAAGGATTTCGAGGGGCGGCCGATCCGCGTGGTCCAGCTCGCCATCGACGCGACATCGCGCATCAGACGGTCTGCGGAATTCGAAAGCAAATGGGCGGCCGCCAATCTTGGAGCCTGCATTGTCGAGTTCGATCCGGACGGCAAAGTGATCGAGGCCAACGAGGAGTTTCTGCGCCTGATGGGATATTCCCGCCGCGACATCTATGGCCAACACCATTCGATGTTCTGCTCGCCGGACCATATCCAGACCCAGGAATACCGGGACTTCTGGATCAGGCTCGCCAAGGGCGAGCGGATCACCGGCAGGTTCCACCGGATCGGCCGGTTCAACCGTGACGTGTTCATCCAGTCCAGCTACAGCCCGGTTCATGACACCTCGGGCAACGTCATCAGCGTCATCAAGTTCGCGCACGACGTGTCCGATCATGTCGAGCTCGAGTCCCGGACGAGCGAACGCGCCGAGAATGTGCGCGATGAACTCCAGCGGCTGGTGCAGGCCCGTTCGGAGATCGAACAGGGCACCGGGCGGCTGCGGGAGCGCTCCTCGTCCTCGCTAACTGCCGCGGAATCCAACCGCTCCCGCCTGACCGAGCTCTCCACCGCCATGGCAACCGCCGCCAAGGCGGCCGGCGACGTGACAGAGGTTGTCGAGGTCATCGGCGACATCGCCGTTCAGACGAACCTGCTGGCGTTCAATGCCGCCATCGAGGCGGCCCGGGCGGGCGAGCATGGCGTCGGGTTCTCGATTGTCGCCGACGAAGTGCGCAAGCTCGCGGAGCGCAATGCCTCTGCGGCCCGCGACATCACCCGCCTGATCGAACGCGCGACAGGGGAGCTCTCGCGCGGCGCCAACGATTCCGCCGAGACCGAGCGGGCCCTCCACGAGATGGCCGGCGTGCTTCAGAGCGCCCTGACCGATCTCGATACCCTCGCCACCTGTACGTCGATGCAGAACGAAGCCGCCAGCCGGATCGGTGATCTGGTGGGGGATCTGCAGAAGTCGAAGACGTCTTGATCGGCACGCGCCCGCTGGCGAGCACGCCTCCGCCATACCCGCCGGTGCAGGGGAGATCCTCTACGCCGGAGGTCTCCCAAACCGGAATCTCCTCCGCCCCGTACCACGGGAAGGAACGCTAGATGGAAGCCTGCATATCGGATCGGATCGCCGAGGCCAGCGTAACCGAAGCCGGGCCGAACGGCCCACCGGGCGCCGCAGCGGTTTCGCTGGGCGTGGCGCGATGCGGAGATCTACACCTCGGCATTCCCATCGAGCACTTGGCAGAGGTCGCAAGGATCGACGACCTCCGACCCATCGCACAGCCATCGGACCATCTGCTCGGCGCCATCGACCTGCGCGGACGCCTGGTTCCGGTGATCGACGTGTCCGGGCTCGCCATGGGCCGCGCTTCAAGCGGCGCCACCCCGCCATTCGCGGCGATCCTCCGGGCGGAGCGGCGTCTGATCGCGATCGGAGTGGATGAGATCGACGGCATGGTCAACGTGGCCGCGGGCGCAATCGCGCGTGCCGCACGGGGCGCGTCGCCGTCCGAGGACGCACGCACCGCGCCTGCCCTGATCCAGGGAGACCTCCTCCATGAGGGGCGCGTGCTAACCATATTGGACGCGGTCGCCCTGCTGAACCGCACCGCGACACTGTCGGTTCCCGAACCCGGCGATGCGCGCGGCCCCGGCGCGCCGTCCGACGCAGAAACGGCCGGGCTTGCCCCTCCGGGCGCAGATCAGGACAGGCTCCTGATCTTTTCCTGCGGAGGTGCGGAACTCGCGCTCCGGGCAACCGAGATCCAAGGCACCGTCCCGCGGACCGTGATCGAGGAAAATGCGCTGACCTCGGGCATTTGCCTTGGCAGCATCGACCATCACCGACAGCGGATCCCGGTTCTGAGAACACAAATGCTCACCGGCCTTGGCGAGCCGTCCGACAACCGGCACGCCGAAATCGTGCTGCTTCGGGTCGATGACCGGCAGCGCATTGGCCTCGCCGTCGATCGCATCGAGCGCATGATGACCATGGCGTCTTCCAGCCTGCATCCGGTGCCGGCGATGATCGCGCAGCAAAGCGCCAGTCTGGAGGGCATCCTTCCGGCGCAAGGCACCCACAGGCAGGTCTTCCTGCTGAGCCTGAAGGGGATCACCGGCACCAAGACCATAAAGGAGCTTGGCAAACTCTCGGTGCGCGATGTGACGGCACCCAAGACGCCCCCCAACGGTCAGCCCGGCAAGGCCGATGTGATCCGCGAGAGCATTCGCTACCTCGTCTTTCAGGCCGGCACGCAACTCGCGGCACCGGCGGCCCAAGTCCTGCGGATCATCGAACCGCCCGAGGTTGTCACGCCGTGCGAGGAGGGCGGCCCCGGCATGGTCGGCATCTTCCAATTCGACAACCGGCCTGCTTTGTTCGTAGATCTCGCACGCCGTCTGGGCCTGCACCAGCAGCGTACAGCAGCAGCGGCCGGACGGGTCCTCGTGGTGTCCCATGCCGGGCAGTTGATCGGCTTCGGCGTCGACAGTGTCGACGGGATCGAAACCTCGGCCTGGCGGCGCATCGGCACCAGCGGCCGGGACAAGGGCACGATCGTGCAGCTCGGACGGAGCAGTGCCCGCCGGATCCTGCCCGTCCTCGACCTCACCCGCCTCGCAGCGGCCCAGCCTGCCTAACCGATGAACAGCAGCTCATCCGTCCCACCCGGCATTTACCCAGCATCAACCATGCGGTGCTATCGACGGCACGGCGAGACGCGGAGAAACCGTTGACCAGACTTCAGACACACATCCCGAGCGCCGCCGAGCGGGCTTCAGCATCTTCTCCGGAAGCCCAAGGCGCGGCGCGGGTCGGCCGGAGGGGCCCAACAGCAGAGGGACACTCCCCCGCCGCGCCCCGCCGCGCGCCCACGGGCACAGCGGCCGCCGCTGGGCCCAAGGGAACGAAGACCAGCCACGGAACCGAGGTGACCACGGCGCTGCCCTGGGCGGAGGGCGGCGCCCAACGCGCTTTCTTCGAGGACGCCGAACTTCATTCGATCTTCAGCCGGTCGAGCTCGTACCTGAGAGCCGGCGTCGCCGTTCAGTTCAAGGGCCCTTCGGGCATGGGGAAGACGGCGATGGCGCTTCGCGTGGCGCACGGTCTCGGCCGAACGGTGAGCTTTCTCACCGGGCACAGCCGGATGACGCCGGAGGATCTGATCGGGCGGCAGAGCGGCCAGCACAGCACCCGGCTGGACGACAAGTACATCGCCAGCGTGCGGCGTACCGAGACGCGCGTACGCCCCGACTGGCAGGAAGGCGCGCTCTACACCGCGATGACCCAGGGCCACACGCTCGTCTATGACGAGTTCACGCGGGCGCCACCGGAAGCGAACGTGCCGCTGCTATCGGTTCTCGAGGAGGGCGTGCTGGCGATCTCCCACCCCGCCGAAGGGTGGCAGATGGTGCGGGCCCATCCCGACTTCTCGGTCATCCTCACCTCCAACCCCGCCGATTACCAGGGAACGAACGAGGCCCCCGACGCCCTGATCGACCGGGTCGTCACCTTCGAGTTCTCGACACTGTCCGAAGCTACGGAGGCCCGTATCGTCGATACGGCGACCGGCCTGTCCTGGCAGGATGCGCAGGTGATCGTCGCGCTCTCGCGCGCCTTGAAGGATCACGGCGACGACCGTGCCTGCGGCTCGATACGCACGTCGCTCCTGATCGCGCGCCTGCTGGACGCCGAGGGCATCCGCGCGACCCCGTCCGACCCGCGGTTCGTCCAAGTATGTGCCGATGTCCTGCGGGGCCGGGTCAAGCGCAAGGACACAGAGGCGCTCGTCCGCGACTTCTGCGCCGATCTGGCGGACCGTCCCCCACATCCGCTCGACGCCACAGCAGATCAGGCACAGGCAGAGGCAACAAGGGAGAGCCAAACCCCATGAAGAAACCCGCACTTGGCGAACGGCCCCGGCCGCCGCGCGTGGCGCGCCGCCAGCCCCAGACCCGATCCGAAGCCGCCGTGGAACTGGTCCGGCTCGAGTTCGACGCGGCCCGCCTGGACCGGGAACTCGACCAGCTCTCGCGCCGCATGCGCGCGGTCAAGCAAGAGCTCTCCGGCGCACGATCCCGGGCCGACAGCGTGCTCGCGCTGCTGACAGCCGAGCGCCAGCCATGACCGGCGCCAGTTCAGGCTCTGCGCTTGCGGCCGCACCGTCCGCAGCGCCGGCTCCCGTATCCGCCGACGCATGGTCGTCGGAACCCGTGGACCCGATACCACTGATCGAGGCCCTGTCGCGCGCCCGCGCCTCGATCGCCGAGCTTTCCGGGTTCCCGATCGACGGGATCACGGCGAGCGAGGCAGACGGCGCCGGAGGCTGGACCGTCACTGTAGAGGTCGTGGAATCCGCGGCGCGGATGGGAGAGAACGATCTGCTCTCCGCCTTTCAGGTGCGCATTGCCCATGACGGTGCGCTCGCAGGCTTCTCGCGCCTGCGCCGCTACCGGCGGGAGGCGAGAGACAGCGGATGACCCCGACACATGCGCAGAGCGCCCTCCGGGCGGATGGTCTTGCCGATGTCCTCGAACGCATTCTGGACAAGGGGGTGGTGATCGCCGGCGACGTCTCCGTCTCCCTCGTCGGCATCGAGCTGCTCACGATCCGGCTGCGGCTTCTCATTGCGACCGTCGATAAGGCCAAGGAAATGGGCATCAACTGGTGGGAGCAGGATCCCACGCTCAGCGCGTCCAGCGCCAATCTTCTGGCGGAGAACACGGCGCTCAAAGAACGGCTGCAATCGTTGGAACACCGGCTCAACGCTATCGAATCCTGAGGAAAAGCCGAGACTTCGGCAATGGGCTTTGCTCTGCCGCACCGCCCGCGTCAGAACCGCGAGCCAACAAGGACAAATCATGAACGAAGACCCGAAAAAAAAGATCGAGCAGGCAATGAGCGATCTCGACATGCGTTTGGGCGGCCTTCTCGGCGCCCTGGGCTCCTCGCTGACCGAGGCGATCGAGAAGCTCGATGCCCAGGACAGCGCGGAACTGCACCGCTCGCATGAGATCGACACCGCGCGCGGCCCCCTGAGAGCGGAGGCTGGCGTGCGCATCCGGTTCGCCGGCGAGAGCGTGTCGGGCCGCAGCGGTTCCGCAGGCGTCTCGGCGTCGCCCGCCGGAGGAGGCGTCCAGCCCCGGCGCCCGGCGCCAGCGGAGCCCCGCGCGCGACCGGCAGCCACCGGCGCAGCCGAGGCAGGCCATGAAAGGCCGGCCGCCGATGGACCAGAAGCCGCTGCCCGGGCTGTGCATCTCGACCACTTCACCGATCGGGGCCGTTGGATCGCCTGCGGCGATTTTCCAGGGGTCGGTCTTCCGGACGTCGATCTCCGGATCGAGGATCGGGGCGGGGTCCGCACCCTCCGCGTCCGAACAACCGGCGCGCGCACCTACCGCGCGGAGATCGAACTCCCAGACGAGGCAGACACGTCGAGCATGGGGACTGTGTTGCGCAACGGCGTCCTGGAAATCGCAATGGACCTTGGCTCCCAAGGAGCCCAGGGAGAATGAACGGGCAGGCAGCAGAGACGGCGGGCGACCACCTCTATCTCTATGGGTTCGTGCGCGATCCCGATGCGGATCTATCCAGCGCGCTGACTGGCCTGGCCGGCGCGACGGAGGGCACGCCCTATCCGTTGGACGTCTGTGGCAAGCGGGTGATCGTGGGGGCCCATGATGGATCCGAGATTCTGCAAACGCGGCGGCGCATGCTCGCCCACACACGGGTGCTCGAGGCGGCCATGGCCGTGTCGCCGGTGATGCCGATGCGTTTCGGGCTCATTGCCGAGAACGGCGCGGCGCTGGAGCGCCTCGTGGCCGCCAACGGCGACGAGATCGACCTGCAGTTCGAGAAGATCGGCGCCCGCGTGGAGGTTGGCCTGCGGATCAGCTTCGCCCGGGACGCCGCCCTGGCCGCCGTCGTCGCCGACGATGCGCGGATCGCGGAGGAGCGCCGGCGCCTCGCTGGTCGCGGCGCGGATGCCCATTTCGACCGGATCGAGCTTGGGCGGCGCGTCGCCGAGACTCTGGACCGGCGCCGCACGACGGCGCAACACCATGTGCTGGAGGCAATTTCGGCGCGGTGCGGCCGCGTCATCCTGAAGCCGGCTGAAGAGGACGTGGAAATCCTGCGTGCCGAGTGCCTGCTCGCCGCCGACGCCATGCCTGAGCTTGCAGCAACTGCAGAAGAGGCCGCCCGCAGCTGCGCTTTCGCCCCCGGCAGTGAACCTCAGATCCGACTGGTGGGACCGGCGCCCCCGTTTCACTTCGTCGATCTGCGCCTCACAACGTTTGGGGAGGGCACGGCATGGGCCTGATCGGAAAGCTGCTCACGTTGCCAGTGACAGGACCGGGCGCCGGCGCCATGTGGGTCGCCCGGCAGATCCACGAGGCGGCGCTCAGCGAACTGACGGATCCGGCGGCCATTCGCCGGACATTGCGGGACCTCGAGGCGCAGCTCATCGCCGGCGACATCGACGACGCCGCGTTCGAAGAGGCCGAGTTGATCCTGTTGACCCGACTGAAGAGCGCCACGCCATGACCCCGGTGCGCTTGCCTCTCGCTCCGGGCCCCGCCCACGATGCCGGCCGGGCGATCGTGCGCCTCGATCCCGCCGACATGGCGCGGGCCGGTCTGCGGCCCGGCGAGGCGGTGGCCGTGGAAGGCACGCGGCGGACCTATGCACGGCTGCTCCCGGCGCCGCAACGGGCCGGGAAAGTGTCGACGGACGGCGCAACCGCGGCCAATGCCGGCGCGCAATGGGGCGATCTGGTCGACCTGCGCGCGGTCGATCTCGCGCCTTTGTCGGAGGTCGACCTGCACTGCAACGACGCCATCAGCATCGAGCATCTGCGCGCGAGCCTGCATGACATGGCGCTCTGCGTCGGCGACAGCCACCACCTGAGCGTTGGAGCGGGCACCGAGACGCGGCCGGACGTCACCGTTCAGGTGGCGCGGGTCACCCCGCAAGGGGCGGGCACCGTCGGGCCGCAGACGCAGATCCGCCTGCAGGTCCCCGCACAGGCCCCCGCGCGCTATGCCGGCGTGGCCGGATTGCAGCCGCAGATCGACGCCGTGCACGAGATGGTCGAGCTGCCTTTGGAACGGCCGGATCTCTTCGAACGCCTCGGTCTCGCACCGCCCCGCGGGGTCCTGTTCACCGGTCCGCCCGGCTCGGGCAAGACGCTGCTGGCGCGGGCGCTCGCGGACCGCACGCAGTCTTCGTTCTTCTCGATCGCGGGCCCGGAACTGGTGTCCAAGCACTATGGCGAGACCGAACGCGCCCTTCGCGAGGTCTTCGACGCCGCCGCCCGGCAGGCGCCCTCCATCGTCTTCATTGATGAGATCGACGCCATTGCGCCCAAACGCGAGTCGCTCTCCGGCGAAAAGCAAGTCGAACGCCGCGTGGTAGGCCAGCTTCTGACCCTTCTCGACGGTCTGGAATCCCGCGACAGGGTCGTGATCATCGCAGCGACCAACCTGCCGGATGCTCTGGATCCGGCGCTGCGGCGACCCGGCCGGTTCGAACGCGAAATCGGGTTCGGCGCCCCCGATCCCGCCGCGCGGCGCGAGATCCTAGCCCTGCATCTCGCCCGCGCCCCCCTGGCGCCGGACGCGGATCTGCGCGCGGTGGCCGAGCGGTGCACGGGCTATCTCGGCGCCGACCTCGCATCGGTCGCGCGCGAGGCGGGCCTCGCCGCGCTGGCGCGCGCACGCCGAGAGACGGGCGATCTGCGACAGCTCCGGGCTGAGGACGTGTTCCTGACCCGGGCCGATCTCGACACGGCGGTTGGCCGCACGCGGCCCAGCCTTCTGCGCGGCGAGGCGCATGACGCGGCTCCGCCAAGCTGGAGCGATGTCGGCGGGCTCGACCAGGTGAAGAACGCCCTGACGGAGGCGGTGATCTGGCCCCTGCAGCGCAGCCACGCCCAGGCCAGCATGCGCCTGACCCCGCCCAAGGGCATCCTTCTCACCGGCGCTCCCGGAGCGGGAAAGACGCTCCTCGCCCGCGCCCTAGCGACGGAAGCGGACATGAACTTCATGCCCGTGCGCGCTTCGGCGATCCTGTCGCAGTTCCTGGGCGAGGCGGAACGCGAGGTGGCGGCGCTCTTTCAACGGGCGCGAACTACCGCGCCGGCCCTTCTGTTCTTCGACGAGCTGGACACGCTCGCACCCACGCGAGGCCGGGCCGATGCCGCGTCCGACCGCATCATCGCGCAGTTACTGACCGAGTTGGACGGGCTGGAACCCAACCACAACATCGTGGTCGTGGCGGCGACCAACCGGCCCGATGCCATCGATCCGGCGATCACGCGGCCCGGCCGATTCGACCGGGTGATCGAGCTCGGCCTGCCCGACACCGCGGCCCGCGCACAGATCCTGTCCGTTCACTTGCGCGGTCGGGCGGTCGCACCGGAGGTCGATCTGGAAGCCGCGGCGCAAGCCACGCCCGGCGCCTCCCCTGCGGATCTCGCCGCAATCGCATCCGAAGCCGCGCGGCAGGGCTTCGCGCGATGGCGCATGGAAGGCGAGGCAGGCACCCCTCAGATCGAGCGAGACGACCTCGACGTAGCTGCACGCGCCTGGGCGGCAGGGAAGGTGAACGACGACGGCGTGCCGAACGCCGCCCGAAGCGGCGCCTCTCCCGGCGCCCCGCCTGGCCCGGAAGCGCCGGACTGACCAAACCCCTCAAACCAACCGCACCCCGCGCCGCACAGACCTTGTCCAGAAGGACCGAAGACAATGCCAAAGCCCCCATCCGAACTCATAGCCGTCGTGCCCGCGCAGGACCTATCCCTGATCGACACGTGGCCCGCGGGCTGCAGCGGCCACAGCGCCACCGATGGCCTCGCACTGGTCACAGGGCCGCGCCCGAAAGAGCCCAATCTGCGCGGATCGGCCGATCAGATCCGCCGGAGCGTCGCCGAGGCCGCGCTTGTGCGTCAGCGCCGCCTGGAGGCCCTGATGCCCTTTCCGGCATTGCTGCCCGCTCACCCCGGCATGCCCGTCCCGAAGAACCCAACCGATTTCACCCGGGGCAATGCGCCGGTGCTTCGGGACGCGCTTGCAAGACTTGCCGGGCGCGTTCAGGTCCAGGTTGTGTTTGCCATGAACCTGCAGGGGGCTGCCGCGCATTTCGGTCTGCCGCCCGAAGCAGTCCCGGGCCATGCCCAGCGCCTAGGCGACAGGATCGCCCAGCGGCTCGCAAACACCGCGGAGGACGCGATCGCCCTGCCCCTTGCAGAGGGCCAGATCGCCAATCTCGTTCTCCAACTGCGGCGGGCCGACGTGGACGCTTTGGACGAACCCCTGCACGAGATCGACGCCATCTGGACGGACGGCTTGCGAATTCGCGTTCTCGGCCCCGGGCCGGCGGTGTCATTTACCCGGGTGAGGACCGACGACATCACCCGAAAGGACGTGCTCGCCGCCGCGAAGTGCCTGGGCCTGGACAGCGCGCACCCCCCGCAGCTCGAAGAGATCGCCGCCGCGCGCCGGGCGGCCCTGCGGGATTTGGGGCGCCGGGGGACGGGCGATCCGTCGGGTGTGGCGCGCGCGGCCGAGCGCCTACGCCTGTGCCACACTCTGGGACGCGCTCCGGCCGCCTTCGATCGCACGCCACTCGCTTGGCTCGATCGGGATGGCCCAAGCCTCGCCGTATCATCCGATCCTGCAAACTTGCCACAGGTGGCGTGATGGCACTCTTCGTCCACGGCATCCTGACGGCGCTCCCTCTGGAAGACGGAGTGCGCGGCGACGCGGTTTGCGTCGCCGGGGGCACCCTGCAAGCCATCTGCACGGACCGGGATCTCGCCTTGGCCCCGCTCGACGACGCGGAAGCGGAGATCGCCGCCGCAGCCGCCCATCACGACCACCTCGTCCGCCTTTGCCAGACCCGTGATGTACTGCCGGTCCGGTTTGGAACGGTTTTTTCCGGCGAGGCTCCCCTGCGCGCGCATCTCGAAGACAACGCCCAGTCCTACAGCAAGGCGCTGGAGCACGTGAGCGGGTGTCTGGAGTTCGGGTTCCGCATCGCGGGCGGACAGGACGCGCGTGTGACTGCGCCCTCCGCGGCCGCACCGCCTTCCACCGAGACCTCCGGCCGCGCCTTTCTGCTCCGCCGGCGGGGGCATCGGGATCGTCGGGCCGATCTGAGCACCCGGCGCGCCGCCGTCCTGCGCCGGGCCCTGCGCGATCTGGAGACGACATCCAGGGATCTGTCGCTCGCACAACCCGCCGCCGGGCTGCTTCTCGATGCGTCGCTCCTTGTGGCTCACCCGCGCCAGGACCACCTTCGGGGCATGGCGCGAGCGCTGAACGGCGCGGCCGGGGAGGTTGGGTTGTCCGTCTCGCTTCTCGGCCCCTGGCCGCCCTACAGTTTCTGCGCCCCGCCGGACGTGCTGCAGTCTGACGTGCCGCCACCGGCCGAAGCCGCGAGCGAGCGCCTCCATGCCTGAGCCCAGCCCCACCCTGCGTATGGTCGGTCCGGACGAGGTACTCTGCGGGGCAGACAGCCGGCTCGTCGACGTGGTCGACCGCTTGCTCGACGCGGGAGTCGTGGTTCGCGGCGAGCTTCATCTCACGGTTGCGGATGTCGATCTGGTCTTCGTCGGGGCCAACCTCGTTCTGTCGACGCCGGACCGTATGCAGCGGGACAGGATGGTGTCCCGATCCGGCGCGTCTCGCGCAGGAGAAACCCCATGAGAGGCGACGCCCTCGGGTTTGTGCGCCCCGACGCCGCCTGCCCCGACGGGATCTGCATCAAGGCCGCGACGGACAAGGTGGCCATCGCCTATTGCCGGGATCGGGTGGACCCCCGCGAGAAGCTCGGGCTTTGCCTGTCTTTGCACGCCAGGGCACGGGCCTTTCTGCCGTTTCCGCTCAAAGTAGCAATCGCTACCGAGGCAGGATTGGATCGCGCCCGGAATTCCTCCAAGCCGCTCGATCAGGCGCTCGCCGTCGCCCAGGTCACCGTCGAGATTCACGTATTTGCAGAGTGGGCCGCGCCAGCGGAGCCCAAGCCACACAGCGCTGCAGGTCAATGGGACCCTCGAGATCAGGACAAACCGGCCATCGGCCGGTCCTGGCTGAGCGCACGATGCGACGCAGACAGCGCGCGGCGCGCCGCAGACGCCGATGCCCGGCGCGCGCTCACCGAAGCAGCAGAATGCATCGGAGCCGACGTCGTGGCGTTGGAGCGGACGCGAAGCGGCCTTGTGGCAACGGCGGTCGCTCCGCTCTCCGGTCTCGCCCGTTTCGCAGCCGAGGCCAGAAACCCGTCGCGCTCAGAAACCTTAGCGGATGCCATCGTCGTCTCGGGCCCCTGGCCGCTCTTCAGCCGCTGCGACGCATGGAGACCGTGATGGATTGCACCACCGCGCAGAGCGACGATCAGGCGATGGATTTTCGGCTCGATGCAATCTCGGCCCGATTGGATCCCGAGACCGTGGAGCAGGATCTCGGGCGGATCGTACTGGGATTGATGGAGTTCTTGCGGCAATTGATGGAGCTGCAGGCGATCCGACGGATGGAGAATGGCAGCCTGACAGCCGAGGAAGAAGAGCGCCTTGGCCTAACCCTCATGCGGGCGGAAGCGGCCATTCACAAGCAGGCCGCGGCCTTCGGGCTCACCCCGGAAGACCTGGCGCTGGATCTGGGTCCACTCGGACGCACGATCTGATGGGGACATGCCCGCCCATTAGCCAACCGTTAACCCTGTCTGCTGTACCAGAACTGCAATTGGGCCGAACACCCGGCGCAGGGTCGAAGCGGCCCGCGGGTGGCATGCGGCGGCCCAGCAGAAATGGGACGGATTGAGTTTCGGGCACAATGAGGGGCTTCTGGTGAACATCGCACAGCCCACGTCGCTGACGGGTGAGGCAGCTCCTTCAGGCGAGACAGGAGCGCACGACGGCGATAACCCGCAAAGTGCTGCTGCGCCGCCCGCCGGTCTGGAGGAGCTTCTCGAACGGCACGGCCTGATCTCGCACATCGCGGCCCTGGACGCAGATACCGGCGACGCAGACGCGGCCGCGTTTCTCAGGGATGTCTCCCGCTTGGCCAGAAACACGGTGCGCCTGTCGGACCGCCGGATAGGGTTGCTCTTCGACGGCGCGCCGCCTTCCGCGATGTCCTCAGTGCCGCATCACATCAAATCGATCTCTGAGGCGGGCGCCGCGTCTCCAAGCTTTGCTGCGGAGGCGGCCGCCGCGCCGCACGAGGAGAGCCTCTCTGAGAGCGTGTCCGCGACGGGCGCGCCCTTTGGCGGCACCGATGCGCAACCGATCGCGTCTACCGACGGCGCGGTTCCCATGGCCGCGCTGGAAGACGCGTTGGGCCCGCTGCTGGATGCCGCCGTGCGAAAACACGTGGAACCGCTGATTGACGCGCACGAGGCGATCCGTGGCGAGCGGCGTCAATGGCAGAGCGATGTGACCCAGTTCTGGGATGGCATGGAGGCGGTGCTGCGCATGCTCAACGAAACCGCGACGCGGCTGTCCGGTGCCCAGGCGATGCCGCCGCCCGACGCGCCGCAAAGCCCGATGACCCAGGAGGACGCCGCCGAGTTGAAATCCACCCTGGCCGATCTGGAAACGACGCTCGCAATCGGGTTTGAGGCCTCCGGTGTCGTGCGCGACGCCAATCAGGTCGCCCTCGAAGGCCACCTCACGGCCCTGCGGGAGACGCAACCGGCCCCGGCGCCGGATCTGTCCGGGGCGCTGGCCCCCCTCTTGCAGGCCCTTCACTCCCTGCAATCGGAGTCGCGAAGCGAGTTGGCATCTCTCCGATCGGGCCTGGAGGCGCTGCCGAACACGGCCCAAGCCCTGCGCTCTTCGATCGACACGCTCGTGGCCGGACGGGAGGCGCAGGAGACTGCGCACGGCGCGCTCCAACGTCTGGAAGCGCAGTGCACGGGGATGGCGGCGGAGGTCTCGACCCTCTCGCAGGTGCAAAGAGGCGCAACAGATCGCATCGAGCAGAGCCTGACGAAGCTGGGAGACGCCCTCGACACCTCGGACGGCTCGGCGGAGGCTCTGTCTCGTCTGGAGAGCTCACTCCAGGATCTGGTCGCCACAATCACCGGCCGCGGCGGCATGCTGTCGGACGCGGTCGAAACCTCCTCCAGAAGCATGAAGAACTTCTGGCTCGCGAGCGAAGATACGCTGAAGCGCTTCGAAGGCGCCATCGAGCGGTTCGCCGGAGAGGGGGCAGACGGACAGCCGGGTGCCGCCGATGGCATCCTGGGCCGAATCGATGAGATCGCCGGCCTGATGACCGCGGAGGAACAGGGCGCATGTCGCATCCGCCTCGCCCTGGCCGAGGTGCTGGCCCACCATCTCAAGGCTGCGCATCCGCACGAAGAGCATCCCTAAAATACCATATTTCAGAATGGCTTAATTGAGTGCCTCTATGGTTCGCGGGCTCGCTGCAGCTCTTGCAGCCCGCAGAACCATACGCACTTGAAAGGACCATTACATGGCCATCGAAAAGAGCCTTGCCTCAACCAGCATCGCCGAGGTCGTCGATCGCATCCTCGACAAGGGTGTCGTCGTCGACGCCTTCGTTCGGATCTCGCTCGTCGGGATCGAGCTTGTCGCAATCGAAGTCCGCGCGGTCGTTGCCTCGGTCGAGACCTGGCTGAAATACGCGGAGGCAATTGGCCTGACCGTCGATCCCCAGGCGGCCTGACGGGGTCCCGCTAGGACCCGTCGGCCAATCGGGGCGGAGATTTGTTGGCAATTGCGTCGGCGAGCGCTTCGATCTCCGCCCCCAAGGGCCGATCGTCCGTCAAAGGCGGGCTGATGCGCCGGATCTGCGCGCTTAGATCGCGCGCATAAGGCGATCGCACACCAGCACCAGCCGCCATGCGAAGCTCCACTGCCTGTACCGCGCAAAGGGCCAAGATCGCCTGAATCCTCGCCAGATCGTTCAGCCGTTCGCCGGCCATACGAGCCGAGATTGTTCCCATCGAAACGACATCCTGATTGGCGCCGTTCGTGGACAGGGACTGCGCGGACGCGAGCCCGGTGACCGCGCGCATCTCGGCGAGCAGCGCCGTGGCCGTGACTTGCGCTCCCATGAAGCCGGAGTTCAGGCCGGCCTGCCCCTGATGCAGGAAGGGCGGAAGGCCGCGGTTTAGCCGCTCGTCCGTGATGCGTGCGACCTGGCGCTCGGCAAGCCCGGCCAAAACCAGAAGCGCCGCCGACAGGGCGTCGGAAACCAGGGCGACATGCGTCCCCATGAAGTTTCCGCCGTGCAAGGCGGGTGTCTCCTCCGTATCGGGAAAGATCGGGTTGTCGGTTGCCGCGTTCAGTTCTCGCTCGACCACGCTGTCGTGCCAATCGAGCGTATCCCAGGCAGCGCCGATGACCTGTGGCGCGCATCTCAGGGTGTAGGCGTCTTGCCCCGGCTCCGCTTCTTCCGAGTTCACGTCTCTGGGCTCGAGGACTCGGATGGCCGTGAGCGTTCTTCGAACGAGCGTACTGCCCGCCGTCATCGCCATGAGGTCGCCTGCGACGCGCCTTTGCCCGGGATGCGGGCGGGCGCGGCTGAGACCAGCATGCCATGCTTCGGTCCGGGCGCGCATCCCCTCACCGTAGAGCGCGGTCAGGGCGGTCGCCCATTTCATCTGCCGTTTGGCCTGCCCGGCGTTCAGGACCGCGATCCCAGTCATCGCCGACGTGCCGTTGACAAGCGCCAGGCCGTCACGCTGGGCGAGCGAGAGCGGCCGGAGACCCATGGCCTGCAGCGCGGGCGCCGCGTCGATCCGCGTTCCGTCCCGCGAGAGAAATGCACCGCGGCCCTGCAGGCAGAGAGCCATATGCGCCAATGGGGTGAGGTCGCCGGACGCGCCGACCGTGCCGCGGGCCGGAACCACCGGGGCCAAGTCGGACGCGAGGACCGCTTCCAACGCGCCAATGGCCTCGCCCGATGCGCCGGACACCGCCTGCAGGATCGACATCAGGCGGGCGAGGACCAGTGCCCGCGCCGCACCCCAGGAGAGCGATGGCCCAACCCCGCTCGCCAAGTGATGAATCAGGTTCTGCTGAAGCGTGATCCCGTGATCGTTCGAGACCAACCTGTTGGCGAGCGGACCGAAGCCGGTCGTCAGGCCATAAACATGCCGGTTCTCTTGAATGCAGCGCGCCAGGCGCGCCTCCGCCGCCCGGCATCTCTCGCGTGTGGCGCTCGAAACTGACAGCAGCGCTTGCCCTTGGATCAGACGTTGCGCGTCCTGAAGCGAGATGTGTCGGTCGACTTCGATGACCGGGCGCTGCCCATTCTGTTGATTCACTACGATCACCACCCGTCCGAAAGCCTTCAAGATCCGTGGTTCGGGAGTAGGCCGAAGTGTCTAAAGCTCGGTTAATGCCCCTCAAATTCGCCTACGATTTTCGGAAGCATCAGTGAGGGCGGTTAAGTCAGCAGATCTCGGTGTCGGTGGACACGGCTTCTTGGGCAAAAGCGATCCACTCGGGCACATCAAGGAGCTGGCCAACGATACCGAGCCGTTCCACAAGGACGTCGGCATCCGCTGCTGCGAGGTCTTGCAGGGCGTGGATCTCGCACTGGCTGAGCATCCAGACCAGTCCGGGCCCCGCGCCTCGCAGCCGATAGAGGTCGGTCTCGGGGCGTGAGGCGTTGGGATGCCGATCGCCCTTCGGACGCGAACCGGGATTCTCCTCCACCGTTGGGCGCTCTTCAGTGTCTCCATCACCTATAGACACGCGTTCTGGGCCAGCCATGGCAGGATCCGAAGTTGGGTCAAGAGATGGGGTAAGCGATGATGGCTCGGGACTGTCGGGCTCAACTGTCTCAACCCAAGTGTCGGCAAGGACCTCAGTCGTGGAAAGCTCTTCCATCTGGGGTGGCGAAGCGGTGGTCTCGAGATCAGAGGAAGAGGCCGCCGCGTCAGAAATCTCGATCACCGGATCTTGCGGCAAGGACTCGATGGACGGCCCAGCACACTCCCCATTCACGCTGTCTGCAACTCCCTCCACCGCTTCTGCCCCGCAAAGCGTCGGGTGGGATTGCGGGCTCCCGTCAGACTCCGGTTGGACACCTGGACCATGCGCGATTTCCTGTGCTCCGGGCGCAGGGCCACCGGGCCGAAAGTCAGCCGGCTCGAGAGTGGCGGGAATCCGAGCCGTGGGCTCCGGGGCGCTCAACTCACGGTTTTCGGGCTTTAGGATCGTGGTCTCATGGGGTGTGTGGTCGGAGGCAGAGAGATCAGAGACAATGGGCCCGGGGACTTCGGGCTCCATCGCCGTTGAGTCTGCAGCAGTGGATACAGAGGTATTGGCTTCAGATGCCGAAGTCGAAGAAACCGGAGCCTCGAGAGGCGGAGCTTCGGGAGCCGCGCCTTCGGCTTCCGGAGCATTCCCCGCTGCATACACCTCGGCTGCGGTCTCACACGCATCCCCGTTTGCAGCGCGCGACACGGCGAAGCCAGAAACCGCGCGGTCCCCTTTGTCCTGGCTGGCACTCGGCTCGCTGGGCTCTTCGGGCGGGAGGGGTCGGCGGGCCATACGCTGCGCGCGCAATTGGCGCAGATGCTCCCGAGCCGCGCCGCGAACGGCCCGCACGCGCACTCGGTACTCCGATGCCTCTGTCATGGCGCTTCCTCTCGACGTGATGGGATATCGCTGTGGTCCACGTCGGAGCCGGACCTCAACGTGTACAGCAAGTCCGACGCAAGGCGCTGGATCGCGTGGTGGCGAACCCGGGATCGCACGCGCGCCTCGAGCAGTGTCACGGCATCTTCCGCAGCGACAGATGACAGGCTTGGCGCATGGTCGGGATGCTGACGCGGCGTGCAAGATTCCACCTGCTCGGCGAGCCCTTCGACGGAGTGCGCCGCAATCGCGAGAAGCGCCCCATGGGATCGGGCTTCTGTCGCAAACTCAGCAACGTAACCGCCGCGCGGGCGGGTCCACACGGTGAGCGAGACGCCGGATCCCCGATCCAACAACCGTAACTCGGGCGGCTCGACGACGCGGACCCGGAGAGGAGGGCGCCCGGCACGCGCGAAGGATCTGACCACGCTTCCAAGCCCGGTATCCGCACCGCGATACGGCCCTTGCCGGCCTGCGGAGGGCGCCCCGGCAATCGCCGCCTCTGAGCGCAAGACTTCGGTTTGCACGCCGCTTCTCCATCCGGTTACACGGCGAAAATCGACCATAAAGATCTTGAAGTACCGTTAACGAAGACCGTGTTCAGCGATAGCGCGCCGGGCGGTCAATGGCGCAGCGGCTGAATGACGAACCTGGCCTCAGGGAGAAAGTCCTTTAGAAACAGGATCATCTCGGAGGCTTCGCCGAGCGACCGCAAGGCGTAGACCAGCAGCGCCTGACCGTTCTCTTCTTCGACCCGCAGTTCCACCATGTCTCTCTCTGCCCCTCGCCCCGAGTGTAATCATTTTTCAACTCTTTTTGGGTTGAGTCGCCAGAACTGTCCTCCGACTTGGTGAACGCCCGTCGGGGATGTTCTGTCGCTTCGGAGGGCGTGATGACTGGAAAGACTGGCGCGCAGCCTCCGCAGTGCACGGTCGTCATTTCACCGCTTCTCCGGCAGTATCTCTCGGACCGTTCGCGCGCCGCCGCGCCCCGGCCGCAAGTGCCGCAGACAGCCGCGCACGTCCCGCCGAAACCCGTGGTTACAGATGCCCAAAAGGCGCCCCGTGCCGTGGACACTGCACCGAACCGTCCGCTCCGCCTCAGGCGTGACGGATCCCGGCCGCTACGTGGGTCCGGCACCGTCCTGGTCCGGCACCAAAGCCGCATCGCGCTTGGGCCGGCGGCTCCGCACGCCGCCAGCGCCCCTCGCTCTGAGGGCGACGCGCACGGTCCGGCGCTCGCCTCAACCGGTGTTAGCGTCCTGCAACGGGTGGCGCTCTATCGGCTGGCGGGTGGGCGGATCGTCCTGACGACCACCGTCGAGTTCGACGGCGACGGCCCCTTTGCCCCGCTCTACACGGCCGAGGAGATCGAAAGCCCGGGCGATCTGGCCGGAACGCTTGCCCTGCAGGATCCCGCGCGGGCAATCGGGCCCGGCCACACCACAAAAGCCGCGCTGCTGGCCGCATGGCAGGGGCAGCTCCGTAGGCAGTACCGAGATCTGATCGGCCGCTTCGGCATCGTCACCAGCGCGGCAGATCTGCCGGATCGTGGCATCGCAAAGGCACCACAGCCCTGCCATGGGTAGCCCGGCTCCACGCTCCCTCAGCGCGCCCGCATGTCCGGGTGCGGACGATTTCTGCCCTAAGGGCGCGCTTTCGCCAAATTTGCGAACGATTTACAGTGAAGACACAAGCTTGAGACGCGGTGCAGGCGCAACGCGGGAGGCGGTGGCGACGGTCTATGGGCCATGCTAGGGCCGTGACACGCAGGCTGGAGAACGACTTGGGCCTTTGGACAATCGTCAAGACGGGATGGGCCCTGCTCGGGCCGGGCGAGCGTAAGGGCGCGATCTACGGCCTGCTGCTGTTCTGCGTCTCGGCGCTGGGTGCCTCGCTGATGGTCGGGGTGCTGTTTCCGTTTCTGGCCATCCTCGCGGATCCCTCCCGGATCGACGACATGCGCCTGATGACCTGGGTCGGCGCAGCGCTCGGCCTGGAGACATCCTATGACTATCTCTTGGCACTCGGGATCTTCGCGATTGCTGTGATCGTCTTGGCAAGCGCGTTGCTGATCGTCCGCAGTTTCTTCATCACGCGGTTCTGCGAGTTCTTCGTGTATCGCCTCGGGCGGCGCCTCCTTCAGCACTACCTTCTGCAGCCCTACCCCTTCTTCCTGGAACACCACTCCGGCGACCTCGCCACCAACATCCTCTCCGAAGCAGACCAGATGAGCGCGTTGTACCTCCGCCCGGTGGCGGAGTTGACGGCGAGTGTCATCACCGTCATCGCCGTCGTGGCGATGCTGATCGCCATCAACCCGCTGATCGCAGGGCTCGGATTGCTCGCGATCACCACCTTCTACGCGGCGCTCATGTTCATCTGCAGGCACATGGCGGCGCGCCTCGGTGACGAGCGGATGCGCGCGAACTCCGAACGGTTCCGGATGACCAACGAGGCCATCGGCGGCATCAAGGACGTTAAGCTCTCCGGCCTCGAAGGCGTCTATGTTGGTCGGTTCGCCGCCCCGGCGCGCGTGATCGCAGAGGCGAACTCGAGGATCGGCATTCTGTCCGACACGCCGCGCTACCTGATGCAGACGCTGGCCTTCAGCGGGATCATCGTGCTGTGCCTCGCGCTGATGGGCCCCGATGCCAGCGGAGGGTCGGCCGGCTTGGGGACGATTCTGCCGGCACTCGGCGTGCTGGCCCTGGCCGCACAACGCCTGTCGCCCGAGGTGCACGTGGCCTATGGCGCCATCACGCGGCTGAAATTCGCGGGCCCGGTCGTGCAGCACCTCACGCGCACCCTGTCGGGCACCACGGGCTCCGGCCCCTCCACCGACGGCGGCGCGCGCGGGGGCACCGCGTCCCCGGCGCTGCGGTTGAGCCGCAGCCTCGAGCTGCAGGATGTGTCCTACAACTATCCGAATGCGGACTATGCGGGTGTCGACGGCGTTTCTTGCAGCATCGCAGCGGGCGAGACGATCGGGATCGTCGGGTCCACCGGCGCGGGCAAGACGACCCTGGCCGACGTCGTACTCGGCCTCTTGCCGCCGCAATCGGGCAGCCTGCGCGTGGATGGCGTCACCGTCGATCCGGGCAACGTGCGCGCCTGGCAGCGGTCGATCGCCTACGTCCCGCAGGATATCTATCTGACCGATGCCACCGTGCGCGAGAACATCGCGCTGGGGTTGGAGCGGTCCGAGATCGACGAGGCGCGCGTCGAACACGCGGCCCGCGTCGCGCAATTGCACGACTTCATCGTCACCGACTTGCCGCGGGGCTACGATACCGCCACAGGCGAACGGGGGGTGCGTCTGTCCGGCGGCCAGCGCCAGCGCATCGGCATTGCGCGCGCGCTCTACCGCGATTCCGATCTGATCGTTCTGGACGAGGCGACGAGCGCCCTGGACACCGTCACGGAACGCGCGGTCCTGAAGGGAATCGAGGGCCTGCCCAAGCAGAAGACCGTGATCATGATCGCGCACCGTCTGAGCACGCTGCGCAGCTGCTCCCGCCTCTTTCTCATGGAGCGTGGCCGCATCGTCGCCGCGGGCCCATGGGACGTGCTCATGGCCATTTCGCCGTCCTTCCGCGAACTGGTGAGCCACGCCGAGAACGGGGTGACGAAGGTCGCCGAGTAGCGGCGCAGGCGACGCACGCCACCCGATCAGAGCATACCCGAACTCCGCGGTAACGCCCATCCGAGGCCCCATTGCACACCGGTATCCGGTGCGCCCGCAGCTTGCGATTGCGGCTTGGGAGAAGGGTGCAGATTCTGCCGCCATCGGCCCCACGGGAGACGGGCGACGTGCCACAAGGTGGCACCCAATCCGCACCGCGCCGAAACACCGATACGACAAGGCGTCGCCGTCCAGGCCAATCCCCCCTTCCGTCCGCTTGTGCGCCGTCCAAGGCGCACCGCACGCGCCGAAGCACCGCCCGCTGCGATGCGCCCCACGCGAGCCACAGCCGAGGCGCCCTCCACTCGTCCCAAGTCCACCGATGCCGGACCCGGCTTGCCAACCGGAACGGAACGCGCGATGTCACCGGAATGTCGGAAACGCAGTTCTTCGGGTACGGCTCCCTCGTCAATCACACAACGCACGGCTACGACAATGCCCGGCCCGCCCGCCTGGCGGGATGGCGGCGGCGTTGGGTGTCGACGTCTCTGCGCCCGGTCGCCTATCTCTCCGTCGAACCCTGGCAAGGTGAGATCGCCGGGCTGGTCGCGGACGTTCCGGGAGGCGACTGGTCGGCACTGGACGCCCGCGAAGCCGCCTATGACAAACACCCCGTGACCGTCAGGCTCCACGAATGCGGCTCTGAAGCCATCGCGCGGGTCTATGCGGTGGCCGCCGATCACGCCGCGCCGCCCGACACCCGCCACCCGGTGCTCCTGTCCTACATCGACACGGTGGTTCAGGGGTTTCTTGAGGTCTTCGGCGCCGCCGGCGCGCGGGCCTTCTTCGAAAGCACAGTGGGGTGGGACTGCCCGATCCTCGACGATCGCGCCGCCCCCCGCTACCCCCGCGCGACGCGGCTGAGCGCGGCCGAGATCGGCGTGGTCGACGCCGGCCTAGCGGCGGTGATCAAATAGCGAGATCTGGCGGGCCTGCCGGCGGAAATTCTCCGGCAGCCAGCCCTCCTTCGCGCCGACGACCTCGCCCTCGGCGTTCAACACGCGCTGCGTCAGCCACGCCCCGATGGCCGCAAAGACAAGCCCCCCCACCGCCTGCCCGATGAGCACCCCCGGCGCGCCGTAAAGCGCGGCCCCGAGGATCACGAACGGGATCGTCCCGACGGTGTGCCGGCCCCAGTTGATCCAGGTGGAATAGAGCGGATGGCCGAGATTGTTGAACGCAGCATTCGACACGAAGATGGCACCGTTGAAGAACCACGCCAGGGCGAGCGGGCCGCAGAAGAGATAGATCAGAATTTGGGTGATCCCGTCCGCCTCGAACAGCCAGACGAACCCGTCCCGCAGCAGAAACAAGACCAGCGAGACGGCGAGCGTGAACAACCCGCAGAACAACAGCCCGTCGCGATAGGCGCGGCGCACCCTGTCGTGCCGCCCGGCGCCGAAGTTCTGCCCGATGATCGGGCCGATCGCACCGGAGAGGGCGAAGATCACGGCAAAGGCCACCGGCACCAAGCGCCCCACGATGGCCATGCCCGCCACCGCGGCCTCGCCGAACTCGGCCATGGCCCGGGTGACGTAGGCCTGCCCCACCGGCGTGGCGAGCTGCGTCAGGATGGCCGGCCCGGCGATGGTGGCGATCGCCGGAAGATCGACGCGAAACTCCTCCGGCGTCGGTTTGTCGAGCCCGCCATGGTAGCGGAAGATCGGCGCCAGCGAGGCCGCCGCGATCGTGGCCCGGGCCGCGACCGAGGCCAGCGCCGCCCCCGTCAGTTCCAGATCGAGACCGAAGATCAGGATCGGATCGAGCACCGCGTTGACGAGCGCCGCCCAGATCGTGGCCATCATCGCGCGCCGCGCATCGCCATGGGCGCGCAGGATCGCGCCGCCCACCATCCCCAGGAGCAGGATCGGCAAGGACGGCACGATGATCGACAGGTAGAGCACCGCGAGGTCCAGCGTTTCGCCCGACGCGCCCACCAGGGCCGCAAGGGGGCGCAGGTTGAACCACACCACGGCGGAGAACACCGCCCCGAAAAGAAAGCCGTAGAGCAGAGACGTTGCGGCGCGGCGGCGCGCCTTATGGGCATCTCCCTCGCCCAGCGCGCGCGCCACCAGCGCACCGGCCGCAATCGCCATGCCGATCCCGAAGGATGTCGTGAAGAACAAGATCGCCCCGGCATAGCCGACCGCCGCCGCAAGCTCGGCCTTGCCCAGCATCGAGATGAAAATCATGTCGACGAAATCGACGACGAAGACGGCCGCCAGCCCGACCGACGATGTCAGCGCCATCACTGTGATGTGACGAAAGAGGTTGCCCTCCAAGAAGACCGCGCGCGCCTCTGCCATGATGCTGCTCCCTGCACGCGTACCCTTGCGCCAGAATGCGGCAAGCACAATGACAAAGGCTGCGTGCACCGCCCCCGCCCTCGGGCCCCAAGCGGCGGCGCCCAGGGTAGCGCGGCCCCGCCTCCTTCATCTTGCCTCAAATATCCCCGCCGGAGGCCGCCGCCCGCGTCAGAGACGCAGCAGCTCAGAGTTTGGGACGGACCTGCATCAGGGGCATGAAGTCGGCCATCTCCGGCCCGCGGGCACGGCCCGTCAGCGCCTTGCGCAACGGCATGAACAAGGCGCGGCCCTTGCGCCCGGAGCCTGCCTTGACCTCGGCGCTCCAGGTTGGCCAGGTCTCCGGCGTGTAGGGCGGGTCGGGCAGCAGCGCGAGCGCGTCGCGCACGAAGGCTTCATCCTCGGGCGCGATCTCGGGCGCCGCCCCGTCGCGCAGGACGCGCCACCACGGGGCGATATCTGCGCGGGTCTCCACATTGTCGCGAATGACCGCCCAGAACGCAGGCGCGAGCGCCTCGGGCACGCCCGCGGCCGCCACATCGGCTGCCACCGCCTCCAGCGGCGCGGCGGCAAGCGCACGATGGGTCAGCGGAAACAGATCCTGGGCGTCGAACTTCGTCGGAGCCGCGCCAAAGCGCGTCAGATCGAACCCCTCGATCAGCTCGGCGTGACTGGCGCGCAACTCCACCGGATCGGACGATCCGAGCCGTGCCATGAGCGACAAGAGCGCCATCGGCTCCACCCCGCGTTCGCGCAGATCGCGCAAGGCCAACGTGCCCAGCCGCTTCGACAGGGCTTCGCCCTGGGGCCCGGTCAGCAGCGAATGGTGGGCAAAGGCCGGATGTCCCCCCGGCAGGTCGCTGCCCAGCGCGTCCATGATCTGGATTTGCGTTGCGGTGTTCGTCACATGGTCGGAGCCGCGCACCACATGCGTGATCCCCATATCCATGTCGTCGCAAACCGACGCCAGGGTATAGAGCACCTGCCCGTCCGCCCGGATCAGAACGGGATCGGAGACCGACGCGGCATCGATCGACAGCGCGCCCAGAATGCCATCCTCCCAGGCGATGCGTTCGTGATCGAGCTTGAACCGCCAAACGCCTCCGCCCCGCTCCGCCCGCAGGCGGGAGCGCTCCTCGTCCGACAGCGCCAGGGCCGCGCGGTCGTAGACCGGCGGGCGCCCCATGTTGAGCTGTTTCTTGCGCTTCAGATCGAGCTCACCCGGCGTCTCGAACGCCTCGTAGAACCGGCCGATCCCGCGCAGATGATCGGCCGCCTCGGCGTAGCGGTCCAGCCGGGCGGATTGTGTCTCTTCGCGATCCCAGGTGAGGCCCAGCCAGTCGAGATCCTCGCGGATCGCATCGGCGTATTCGGGCCGCGAGCGTTCCGGGTCGGTGTCGTCGAGGCGCAGGATGAACGTGCCGCCGGCCTTTCGCGCGATCAGCCAGTTGAACACCGCGGTGCGCAGGTTGCCGACGTGCAGATGGCCGGTGGGCGAGGGGGCAAATCGGGTGACGGTCATGAAACCTCTCCTTCGGCGCGCGCTCTTTCACAGGGCGGGCGAATTGTCCATATGGGCGGCTTGGAGCATGGCGCCCCGAAGCGGAGACTTGGCATGGCGGATTGGACGGAACGCAGGGCGCCGAGCCTCGACGAGATCGCGGCGCTGGCGTTCTCGGCGCGCGACGCCCTGCCCGAAGGCTTCGCGGCCGCCGCCGCCGCCGTCGCGATCCGGGTGGAGGACTTTGCGGATGCCGACATCCTTACGGATCTGGGGATGGAGGACGCGTTCGAACTCACCGGCCTCTACGACGGCATCCCGCTCACCGAACGCTCCGTCATGGACCAGCCCGACCGTCCCGACACGATCTGGCTGTTTCGCCGCCCGATCCTCGACGAATGGGCGGAGCGGGGCAGCGTGTCCCTGGCGGAGCTCGTCACCCACGTCTACGTCCATGAACTTGCCCATCATTTCGGCTGGTCGGATGCAGACATCGCCGCCATCGACCGGTGGTGGGAGTAGTCCGTCCGGCGATCCAACAAAGGCCATAATCGCGCGCTAGGCCGCCGTCATGGCACGCAGCTACTCCTCTTCCGACGGGCTGGCGAATCCGTGGCTGATCGGCGCGCTGGCCATCCTCGCGATGGCCACGTTCTTTGAGGTGGATGGCGGGCTGTTCAGCCGCGACACTCTGGAAGATCGTCTGGCGGAGTTCTCGGATCTCGACGCGGAGCTTACCCCCCGCATTCCCGCCCAGACCGACATCACCGCCCCGGACCGGCCGCTGCTCGACCCCGCCTATACCGCGACGCCGCTGCATTTCTTCACCGTCGAGGCGCTGGTTCTGTCGCGGAAGACCTACCGCCACGATACGGAAGCCGGGATCTCTCCGGTCGATCTGATGCTCGGCTGGGGGCCGATGTCGAACCCCTCGGTCGTCTCGCAGATCCGGATGCGCCAGTCGCGCCGCTTCGGCTATGTCAGCACGCGGGCCGACGCGGACGTGGATCTCGACGCGCTTTCGCCCTTCTGGACCAACGCGCACCTGATCCCCAACTCGCCGGAGATCGCCGAGGCGCTCGACGGGATCGCCGCGGGCGATGTGCTGCGCCTCGAAGGCGCCCTGGTGGACGTGCACGGCCCCGACGGCTGGCGCTGGGAGACGTCGACCTCCCGAACCGATACCGGCAATGGCGCCTGCGAAATCCTGCTTGTCACCGCGGTGCACGTACTGCGCTAAGCGTTGCGGGCCTTCGACCGGGTAGCACACACGCCTTGTGCAGGAATGCACAAGCAGCTTTGCAATTCCGCGCTAACTCACCGGTGATATTCACTCCAGCGAGGCCCCTCATGGCACACGTCTCCCGAAGAACCGCCCTTCTCTCCGCCGCCACAGCCCCAGTTGCCCTTGCGCTTCCTGCCGCGGCGCAATCCGGCGCCGGCGGAGGGGGCCTGGCATCCTCCAATGCCCGTGGCTTCAGCGTTGGCGCATTGGAAGCCACGACGCTGCTGGCAGGCTCCGTCCGCCGGGATGAACCCCAAAGCATCTTCGGGATGAACGTCTCGGCCGAGGAGTTCGCCGCCGTCTCGGACGAGAACTTCATCAGCACCGACTTTGCTCAGTTCTTCTTCACCCCAACCGTCGTTCGGGCGGGCGACAATGTCATCTTGTTCGACACCGGGCTGAATGCCGCGGGAATGGAGGTCGCGCTGGGCGAAGCAGGCTACGCCCCCGCGGACATCACGCATGTCGTGATCACCCATATGCACGGCGACCATATCGGCGGCATGACGACAGAGGCCGGAGAGCTGACCTATGCCAACGCCGAGTACATCACCGGCCAGGTCGAGTTCGACCATTGGGCGGGTGCGGGCAACGAAAACTTCGAAGCCAAGGTGCGCCCGTTCGCCGAGCGCTTCGCCTTCATCGGAGACGGAGACACCATCGCACCCGGCATTACGGCGGTGGGGGCCTTCGGTCATACACCGGGCCACATGACCTACATGCTCGACAGCGAGGGCCAGCAACTGCTGATCACCGCCGATCTTGCCAATCACTACGTCTGGTCGCTGGGCTATCCCGACTGGGAAGTGCGCTTCGACATGGACAAGGAAGCGGCCGCGGCCACGCGGCGCCGGATCCTCGGCATGCTCGCGGCCGACAAGGTTCCCATGGTCGGCTACCACATGCCCTTCCCCGCGGCCGGGTTCATCGAGACGCGGGGCGACGGGTTCCGCTATGTGCCTGTGTCCTATCAGCTGATGGGCGCCTAACGGCGGCTTGGGGCGGCCCGCATCCGCGGGGCGCCCCGCATCCTCAGGTGGGCGTGATGTCCCAATGGGTGGCGAGATCGGCAAGACCGGCGCGCACCAACTCGCCCAGCACATCCGTCTGCACCCGCTCCAGCCGTGTGATATAGAGGCAGGACGCGCCCGTGCGGTGCGGGCCCAGGCGCTGAAGAATCCCTGCGAAATCGGCGTAGCCCGGCATGATATAGACGGAGATCTCGCGCTTGCGCAGGGCGAACCCGGTGGCAAGAAACTCCCCCGAACGCCCTGACTTGTAGGTGTAATTGTAGCGTCCGTAGCCGATGATCCCGCCCGTCCATACCTCGGGCCGGAACCCGGTGGCGTTCCGAAAAAGGGTATCGAGCGCCTGCCCTTCCGCACGGCGGCGATCCGGTTGCGCGCACGCGATAAGGGCGGCCGCATCCTGGCCGGTCGGTTTCGTTTTCGCCTCCGCCATGGCGCCAGACTACCGCGACTCCGTCGCCCTTGCATCCGGCAAACCGCGTGGCAGGTTCGGCGGCGCCACCAACGGAGCCCCCCGATGACCCCGATCCTGACCCTAACGCTCAACCCGACGGTGGACTATGCCACATCGGCCCCGTCGATCCTGCCGGAGCTCAAGCTGCGCTGCACCGAGCCGCATATCGACCCGGGCGGCGGCGGGATCAACGTGAGCCGGGCCATTCTGATGCTCGAAGGGCAATCCACGGCGCTCGTGTCCATCGGCGGTGCCACGGGAGCGCGCCTGCTGGAGCTTCTGGCCCTAGAGGGCGTGCCGACGGTCGCGTTTCAGGGCCCGGGGGAAACGCGGCTGTCCTTCTCGGTCACCGATGACACGACGAAACAACAGTTCCGCTTCGTGACGCCCGGTCCGGTCTGGGGAACCGCCGATGTCGACCGGGCTCTGGCAACGGTGGACCGGGCCGCGCATCCCGGCTCGTTCGTCGTGTTGTCGGGCAGCCAGCCGCCGGGGGTCGCCAAGGACTTTCCCAAGATTCTCGCCAACCATGTGGAGAGCCACCGCGCGCAGCTTGTCGTCGATACGTCCGGGCCGGCGCTGCGCAACCTCGTGGACGAACCGCACGATCCACTCTTCGTGCTGCGCACCGACGATGCCGAAGCCGAGGAGGTCGCGGGGCGCCCGCTGCCGACCGTCCAGGACACGGCCGCCTATGCGCAATCCCTCGTGGCGGGCGGCGTTGCCCACGCGGTGATCTTCGCCCGCGGCGCCGAGGGTTCCGTTCTGGCTACGGCGGACGGCGCGTGGCTCGCGCGCCCTGCGAAGGTGCCGGAGGTGTCCAAGGTGGGGGCAGGCGACAGTTTCGTCGGCGCCTTCACCCTGGCACTGGCCGTGGGGGACGCGATGCCGGAGGCGCTGCGCAAGGGGGTGGCGGCCTCAGCGGCGGCGGTGGCCACGGAAGCAACGCGGCTCTGCCCGCTCGAGGACGTCCAGCGGCTGCTGCCGCTCTGCACGCTCGAACAGATCGCGACGTGATGGCCGCACGCGACGCGATCGGTTAGGATGGACCCGCGGCGCGGGCCTGCTCCGGCCTGCCGGGTGCTCGGGGCGCTGCGCCGCTCATCCGCAGCCAGGCACGCCCGCAAAACGGCGGCAGAGTTGCGCCTGTTTCGCGAAGGGTTAGGGTCTGACCATGGCTGATCCGCAAACCACCGACCCGCTGGCCCTGATCTCCGAGATCGACAAGGAGCGTCTTTCGACCGGGCGGCATGACGATCCGTTCGCCGTCCTCGGCCCTCATCATCGCGGCGGGCGCCTGCATGTAACCGCCTTCCTGCCCGGCGCCTCGTCCGTTGCGGCGGAGGCCGACGGCGCGCCCCACCGGCTCGCCGCCTGCACCCGGTGGCCCGGGCTATTCTCGGGGCCCGTGCCCAGCGAACGCTACCGTCTGGTGGCCACGTTCGGCGAGACCGAGCACCGGTTCGAGGATCCGTACCGCTTCGGGCCCGTGATTGGCGAGCAGGACGAGTACTTTCTGGCCGAAGGTACGCACCAGCACATCTGGCGCGTCCTCGGCGCCCATGTGCGCGTCATCGATGGGGTCGCCGGTACGCATTTCGCGCTCTGGGCACCGAATGCCCAGCGTACCTCCGTCGTCGGCCACTTCAACACGTGGGACGGCCGCCGCCACCCGATGCGGCGGCGGGGCTCCACCGGGGTGTGGGAGATCTTCATCCCCGGCATCGGCGAGGGCGAAAGCTACAAGTACGAGCTCGTGGGCCCCGCCGGAGACATCCTGCCGCTCAAGGCCGATCCGGTGGGCTTCGGCTCCGAACACCCGCCGGCCAATGCCTCCGTCGTGCGGGACATCACGGGATATGGCTGGGACGACGGCGCCTGGATGGCGGCGCGCGCCGACCGCAATGCGCGCACGGCCCCCATCGCGATCTACGAGGTGCATCTGGGCTCCTGGACGCGCAAGGAGGGCAATCGCCGGATCTCCTACAAGGAGGCGGCGGAAGAGCTGGTGCGCTACGTGGCCGACCTGGGCTTTACCCATATCGAACTGCTTCCCGTCTCGGAGTACCCGTTCGACGGCTCCTGGGGCTATCAGCCGGTAGGGCTTTTCGCGCCCACCGTCCGGCATGGCCCCCCGCATGAGTTCCGCGATCTGGTGGAGGCGGCGCATCTGGCCGGGATCGGCGTGATCATCGACTGGGTACCGGGGCATTTTCCGACCGATGCCCACGGTTTGGGGCGCTTCGACGGAACCGCGCTTTACGAACATGCCGACGGGCGCGAAGGCTTCCACCAGGACTGGAACACTTACATCTACAATTTCGGCCGGCGCGAGGTCGAGAACTTCCTGACCTCCAACGCCTTGTACTGGCTGGAAGAATACCACATCGACGGCTTGCGCGTGGATGCCGTGGCCTCGATGCTCTACCGCGACTATTCCCGCAAGGACGGCGAGTGGATCCCCAACAAGGATGGCGGGCGCGAGAACTACGAAGCCATCGCCATGCTGCAGCGCATGAACACCACTGTCTATGGCGAGGTGCCGGGCATCCTGACGGCCGCCGAGGAGAGCACGTCGTTTCCGGGCGTGTCGCAGCCCGTCGATGCGGGCGGCCTGGGCTTCGGCTACAAATGGAACATGGGGTGGATGAACGACACGCTCGTCTACATGGGCAAGGAGCCGGTCCACCGCAAACACCACCACCACCAGATGACGTTCGGTCTGGTCTATGCCTTCTCGGAGAACTTCATCCTGCCGATCAGCCACGACGAAGTGGTGCACGGCAAGGGCTCGCTCTACGGGCGGATGCCGGGCAGTCATGCCGACAAGCTCGGCAATCTGCGCGCCTATTACGGGTTCATGTGGGGGCACCCGGGCAAGAAGCTCCTGTTCATGGGACAGGAGTTCGGCCAGCGCGAAGAATGGGATTATGAGGCCTCGTTGCCATGGCACCTGCTCGACGACCCGGGGCATGCCGGGGTGCAGCGGCTCGTGCGCGATCTGAACACCCTCTACCGGGGCGAACCCGCGCTCCATTTCCGCGACACCGATCCCGGCGGGTTTCAGTGGATCGAGGCCGACGATGCCGACAACTCCGTCTATGCTTGGCTCCGGCGCGGCGGTCCGGAGGACCGCGAAGTGGTCGTCGTGGTGAACTTCACGCCGGTCGAGCGGGTGAATTACCGGCTGAACCTGCCGCTTGGCGGGCGCTGGCGCGAAGCCCTCAACACCGATGCGGGCCTCTATGGTGGCGGCGACCGGGGCAATCTCGGCGGGATTGACGCGCACGCAACGGGCAGCGGCGGGTTCGCGGCCGCGGCGGATCTCTATCTGCCCCCTCTGTCGGCGCTGTTCCTGGTTCATGACGGATAGCAGCGGCGCGCCCGGCAGATGACCACGCCGCGAGCCGCACCGGATCGCAGGAAGACGGCGGTACCCGTGGCCCGGGCCCGCCTCCGGCGGCACCCCCGCCAAAGGAGACAAGGATGAAAGACAGCGAAGCGCCGCCACTGGCGTCCCGCATCGCCGCGGATATGGAAGCCGCCCAGGGGCTGGCCGACACCGCCCTCGGCCTGATGAACACCGCCGAGACGGTGTTCGATGCGGAGCAATCGATCGCCCGCCGCCTCGGCGGCCTCGTCGACGGCGAGATCGCCACCTTCGGTTTCTGGACGCCGGAACTCCTCGATGCGCGGGTGCCCAAGGGCGACGTGTTCCTGGAGGTTCTGGCCCCGGTGGAGACGCTCGACCTGACGCGCGCGCGCCAGGACGTGCGGTTCGAGACGGTCTATCTTCCCGTGGCGCGGTGCGAGGCGCACACCTTTGCCGCCGTCCGCGGCATGCGCGCGGGCACGCGCGATGCGCTCGGCGACTTCTACGCTCTGGTGTGGCGCGATATCGAGGGCGACTGGCACCGGATCCTCGATCCGCTTGCGGCGTCGCTGCCGTTCGGGGCCTTCGCGCCCGCCGAGCTTTACGATCTGGCGTCGATCGACCGCACACGCGGCGATCGCGCCTATTTCGAAGCGGTGCGCGCCGCGGAACCGCACAAGTTCGGCCCGCCCGTGAACATCCTGCAGATCCACGTGCCCACAGCCACCGCCGGGGGAACACTGGCCTCGCTGACCCGGCATTACGAACGCCTGGCCGAACGCCTGGCGGCGGGGCTGCCGAAGGAACCGGCCGACGAGATCTTTCTGGGCTATGACGCGGTGCAGCTTCTGCCCGTCGAGCCGACGACGGTGCATGAATGCGGGCCCGAGTTCTGGCAGGAGACGCCCGGCCAGGAAACCGGCGAGATGAACGTCACGCTCCTGCGCCCGGACACCACCAACTGGGGCTATGACGTGGTGATCTCCGGCATGGCGGCGGTCAATCCGGTGCTGCTGGAGACCGGCCGTCCCGATGAACTCGCCGATTTCGCCGCCGTCCTGCACAATTTTCCGAACCGGCCGAAAAAGCTGATCCTCGACGTGGTGTTCGGCCATGCCGACAATCAGGGGCTGGAGGCGCTAAACCGGCATTTCTTTGCCGGGCCCAACATGTACGGGCAGAACCTCGACTATCAGAACCCGGCCGTGCGCGCGATCCTGCTGGAAATGCAGCGCCGCAAAGTGGATTTTGGCGCCGACGGGGTGCGGGTCGACGGGGCGCAGGACTTCAAGTGGTGGGACAGCGCGGCGCAGGAGCTGCGCCATGACGACGATTATCTGCAGCAGATGGCGGATGTGGTGCAGGAGGTGGCCGGCACGCGCTACCGGCCCTGGTTCATCTTCGAAGACGGCCGGCCCTGGCCGGAGGAGGACTGGGAGCTCAGCTCGACCTACCGCGCCGTCATCGAGCAGCAGCGGGACGACGATGTCTTCCAATGGGGGCCGCTGACCTTCGCCCACAACACGCCGTTTCTCTACACTTTCTGGCTGTCGAAGTTCTGGCGCATCCGCGAGATGATGGAGGTCGGCGCCAACTGGATCTCGGGCACCTCGAACCACGACACGCTGCGCCGGGGCACGCAGGTGAGCCCGAAGCTCAACATCAACACCCGGCTCGGCGACACCAAGATGGAGATCCTGGACAAGGCCTACGACAACCCGGTCGTCGCCATGCTGACCAATGCCGCCCTGCCCGGCGTGCCGATGGACTTTCTGAATGCCACGGCGCGCGCGTCCTGGGGCTTCATTCGCAATCAGGACGATCGCTATGGCGTCAAGGTGGTGGCGGAGGAGGCGATCAGCCTGAAATGGCAGGTCGATGAATACGCCTATTCCGTCTCCGGCAACTTTCAGCGGCTGAAGGCGCTGGGCTACGAGACGCGGGCGGATCTCGCGCGTTTCATGGAGTTTCTGCCCGCGCTGGTGGAGGTGACCGACTACGATCTCGACGAGATCGTGCGGCTTCTGAACCGGCCCGAGCCCAAGCTGGCGGGGCCGGAGATGTTCACCGTCCAGAACCTGAAGGAGATCGCGCGGGCGTGGATGGACGACATGCACGAGTACTGCAACGTCTCGCATTCCCTGTCGTCGCTCGAACCGGCGCAATGCAACTTCATGCTCGCGCTGCGCAATTTCCGCCGCGCCCGGCCGTGGCTCGGCGCGAATTTCGGGCCCGGGGACCGGTTCGACTATCTGCGGCCGCTGCAGGGGCGCACCGTCTTTACCGCGCTCCGGCAGGGGCCGACGGGCGAACAGGTGTACTCGGTGATGCATATGGAGGGCAAACCCACCGACGAGATCGACCCGATGTCCCTGCCCGTGCCGGGGATTGCGGGGGGCGGGTGGTCCCTGGCGCTGCGCACCCCCGATATCGGCAGCGATTATCTGGGCGGGCAGATCACGCTGCGCGACGCCATGGGCCTCGTATTCGTGCGGGACCGGCCCGCCTGAGGGGGGCGCTGCCCCCGGCGCCGCGGGCGCTTCCCCCGGGATATTTGGGGCAAGATGAAGGGGCGGCTCGAGTTATCCGGCGGGGGACGGATCGATCAGGATGGCCCGGAAATCGTTGACATTGGTCAGCGTGGGGCCCGGGACGACCTGATCGCCCAAGGCCGCGAAGAAGCTGTGGGCGTCGTTCTCAGCAAGCGACGCTGCTGCGTCGACCCCCGCGGCGGCGGCCCTTGCCAGAGTTTCCGGCGCGATCACGGCGCCCGCCACTTCCGCAGCGCCGTCGACGCCGTCGGTATCGCAGGCGATGGCGTGGATCCCCGGAGCACCTTCGAGCGCGAGAGCGAGGGCCAGCGCATATTCGGCGTTCGGCCCGCCGATCCCGCCGCCCCGGCGCGTTACCGTTAACTCGCCGCCCGAGAGAAACAGGTGCGGGCGGCGCAGGTCGGCGGCCCGGGCGCGGGCGAGGGCGGCGTGGGACCGGGCCACATCGCGCGCCTCGCCCTCGATCGCGTCCCCCAGGATCTCGACTTCGCAGCCGGAGGCCTCGGCGAGGGCGCGGGCGGCGGTGAGGGATTGGGAGGGCGCCGCGACGACGTGGTTTTCCGTGCGCGAGAGGCGGGGGGCACCGGGGGAGAGCGGGTCGCCCCCGGCAGCGAGGAAGCGCGCGATGGAGGGTGCCGGCGTCACCTGCCACTGTGCCAGCGCCTGCGCGGCCCGGGCCGCATCGCACGCATGGCCGACGGTCGGCCCGCTCGCAATGTCGCCCGGCGCATCGCCCGGCACGTCGGAAATCAGAAGGCCGATCGTGCGCGCCGGATAGGCGCGCGCCGCCAGGCGGCCGCCTTTGACGGCGGAGATCTCCTTTCGGATACCATTGATCTCGCCGATGGGCGCCCCGGAGGCCAGAAGCGCCTCTGTCAGCGATTGCTTCTCAGACAGTGCGATCCCATTGGCCGGCGCGATCAGGAGGGCCGAGCCGCCGCCCGAGATGAGCGCCACCACGGTGTCGCCCTCCCCCGCGGTATCGAGGAGAGCAAGGAGACGCTGCGTCGCGGCAACGCCGGCGGCATCGGGGACCGGATGGGCCGCCTCGGCGATTTCGATCCCGGCGCAGGGGCGGGCATAGCCGTAGCGCGTGATCACCAGCCCCTCGCACGGGCCCCAGGCGGCCTCCACCGCTTCGGCCATGCGGGCCGATGCCTTGCCGGCCCCGACGACGATCACCCGGCCCGACGGACGCGGCGGCAGCCGGGCGGGCAAGGCGCGCATCGGATCGGCAACCTCGACCGCCCGATCGAACAGCGCGCGCAGGAAGGTGCCAGCATCCCTCATGCAGACCGCCGCTCTTGGGGCTGCCTGCGACAAGTCCCCCGGGGCATCATTCGGCGGCCGCGGCGCGGCGCGCGCGTGCGATCATCCACTGGTCGAGCACATCGATCTCGTCCGCCGTGAGCCGGAGGCCGAGCTTGGAGCGCCGCCAGACCACATCCTCCGCCCGGCGCGCGAACTCGCGCTCCATCAGCCACGCGACCTCCGCTTCGGTGAGGGTGGCGCCGAACGCGGTGCCGAGATCCGCAGCGGTGGCGGCCTTGTCGAGGATCTCGCGCGCCTCCGTGCCGTAGGCGCGCACCAGCCGTTGGGCCCAGCGCTCCGACAGAAAAGGATACTCGGTCCGCAGGGCGCCGATCAGCTTGGCCACCCCCTTGATCGGGAAGGCGCCGCCAGGCAGCGGGGCGCCCGCCGTCCACGGGCCGGTCGCCGCCGGAACCTCGGCCACGATCTTTGCCATCGCGGCTTCCGCCAGGCGCCGGTAGGTGGTGATCTTGCCGCCGAAGATGTTCAGGAGCGGAGCGCCGCCCGATTTCTCGACCTTCAGCACGTAATCCCGCGTCGCGGCCGTGGCCGATTTCGCCCCGTCGTCGTAAAGCGGGCGCACCCCCGAATAGGCCCACACGACGTCGCTGCGGGCGACGGGCGCCTTGAAGTATTGCGATGCAAAGTCAAGGAGGTAGTCCGTCTCCTGCTCGGTGATCTCGGGGGGCTCGTCAGCTGAGTGATGCTCGTTGTCGGTGGTGCCGATCAGCGTAAAGTCCGTCTCGTAGGGGATGGCGAAGATGATGCGGCCATCCGTGCCTTGCAGAAAGTAGCACTTGTCGTGATCGAAGAGCTTGCGTGTGACGAGGTGCGAGCCCCGCACGAGGCGCACGTTATTGGGCGTGTTCAGGCGAAGCGTTCCACGGATCAGCTCGCCCACCCAAGGGCCCGCCGCGTTGACGAGCATGCGGGCGCGCCGCGTCTCCTCGGCGCCGGTCTCGACGTTGCGCAGCGTGATCCGCCAGGTGACGCCCTCACGCTCCGCAGCCATCACCTTGGTGCGCGTCAGAATCTCGGCGCCCTTGTCGGCCGCGTCGCGGGCATTGAGCGCCACGAGACGCGAATCCTCGATCCAGCAATCGGAGTATTCGTAGGCCTTGGTGAACTTTTCCTTGAGCGGCGCCCCCTCGGGACGGCGGCGCAGGTCCAACGTGCGGGTGCCGGGCAGCAGCCTGCGCCCGCCCAGCGTGTCGTACATGGCGAGGCCAAGGCGGATGAGCCAGGCCGGGCGGCGGCCCTTCATCCAGGGCATGACGGCTGTCAGCAGCTTCGAGGTGGGTGTGTCGGACTCAAAGCGCATGTCCGCATGGTAGGGCAGAACGAACCGCATCGGCCACGAGATATGGGGCATCGCGCGCAGCAACACCTCTCGTTCAAGCAACGCTTCGCGCACCAGCCGAAACTCGAAATACTCCAGGTACCGCAGCCCGCCGTGAAACAGCTTGGTCGACGCCGATGACGTGGCCCCGGCGAGATCGCCCATCTCCGCCAGGCCGACGGACATACCTCGCCCGGCCGCGTCGCGCGCGATGCCGCAGCCGTTGATACCGCCGCCAATAATGAAGAGATCGGTGCTTTTCTCTGTTTGCTCGGAGGGCATGGGAGTGCGGTTTCGTTCGATCTGAAGACGGGGTGGCGAAGGGGTTGAGCACCCAAGGGGAGCATGGGGCGCGGCGACTTACGGGACAGCATAGTGCAGGCGAGCCGCAGAAACACCCCTCTGGGCGTGGCGCTAGGCGTCCGGCGATGCGAGGCAGTCCAGCCAGAGCGCGATGGCCCCTTCCTCGGATCCGTTTTGCAGCGCGACGGCCAGCACATCGTCGATCGTCTGGCCGAAGAAGACGGGCGCGGTATTCGACGCGACCGGCGTCAGCACGGTGGCATGCGTTTCGCCGGGCGGCGCGAAGCCGAGCGAACACCATTCCTCGAGCATCTGTTCCAACGCGTCCGCCATGACTGGTTCGCCGCCTGATCGGCCCGTCAGCAGGCGCCACGCGCGGGCGCGCGGCCCCAGGGCATGGACAAACCGGGAGAGCGCACGTGGAGCCTCCGACCCGGTACCGTTGGCCTGATGCGTCCGCTGGGGCGGACTGAGTTCAGTGGCGTCCGGGCCTGCCCAGATGGTGCCGGACGATCTCGCCGCATCGTTCATTCGGTGTCCGGGTGCATGGCCCTCGCCGCCGGGCGGGGCTCTGGCCGCAAGCGCCTGGCGCAGGACGGCGACCCCGACGCCCGCCGACTCCGCGCTGACAACGCCGGTCGGAGGGCGCGATTCAACGGTAAGCGGACCCGACCGGCAAAGATCCTCGATCGCGGCGGCAAGGCGGGACACGTCCGCGATCCCGGCGGAAGTAAGGACCCCTTCCGTCGGCGAAGTATGATCGGCGGAGCTTGGCGCGGCGCCAATCGCCAGATCCCGCGAAGCTTTGGATCCCCCACGCGTGCCCGGGCGGTCGCCGAGGTCTGCTTTGAAGTGCAGCAGCCTGCGGTTGCTCACTTCGGCGTGCAGGCTGGCGCCGCCGGGCGCAAAGAACACAAGGCAGCGTGCCATGACCGTCGCATCGACCTCGGCCAGGAGGGCCGTCGGAAGGCCCAGCGGGGGCGCCGCTTCTAGCTGCCTCTGGCGGTTGGGCGTAGCGCGGTTCCGAACGGGCGGGTGGGCCGTGAGTTGGGCGAGAAACTGCGCGATCTCGGCATGATGCTTCTCTGCCTCGTCGTGCTGCTCAATGCCCACGCGGAGGTTTCTTCCCCGTTCACTCATCGCCGGCGAGCACGGCGCGGCACGCGTCGCCAATCCTGTGCAGCGCAGCTTCGCGCGCCGCGGGAGAGGCCGCCTCGCGGTCGGGTACAGCGAACTCCTCGGTGGCGAGGGTGACAACAAGCATGTCGTCGCCCTGCTCGCCCCCCCGGTACATGAGACGCACGCCGCCCGCATCGACGCGGATCGCCCGGGCGATGGGCTCCTCCGTCGGATCGTCGGCCTCCTCCGGCGCCGTTTGGCCATGGCCCGCGCGGCCGTCAGGTGGGGCGCCGCCCATCGCGAGGCTGCGTGGCGTCCCCGCTGCCCCGTCGGCGGACGCCGCGGCGGAGATGTCCAGTCCGGCGCCGGGCACGGGCGCGAGGATGCTGGCCCCCTCGGCGCCGAGCAGAAGACAAGCCTCGAACAGAGCGCGGTCGTGCACTTCCTGACGCACGCCCGGGGCCGCCACCGACCGCAAGACCGTACCCGCACTCAAGTCGCCGAACACGACGGATCGGCAGCCCGGTGTCCGTTCCTTCAACTGTTCGAGCTGTGTCGACAGAGACATTGCAATCCATCTGGCCAGGGGTACGTCGCCCGGTCAGTATCGCGCACAATCCTTGCCAGAATCCTTACTTTCGCCGTCAAATCGACGGAGCGGGTGCGCCTCCGTCGGAGGGTGGACGGCGTCCCCCGGCTGCCTCGGGCCGCACGCGCTTGGGCATCACGCGGCCCGCGGCATGCGATGGCTCCGCCACGTCGGCAGGCGGGCGATCAGGCCCCTGCCCCGCGTCACCGGTCTCCGGCACGCGCTCGGGAGCGCGTGGGGCAAACCGTTCCGGCATGCCGGTGTCCCGCCCAAGGGACTTCGACAAACGGCCGACAAGATCGACCAGCGCATCGGTCATGGCCGCCGCGCCGCTGTCCTCCCACGCGGCCCGGTCGGATCCGGCGGCCAGGCCCCGGGTCAAGGACACGGGATAGACCCCCGCAAAGAGCCCGTCCGTTTCGCGCGTGACGCGCGCGATCACCTTGCGGCGGTCCCGCTCCTCCGTCAGCCTGTCCATCCGGGTGAGCAAGAGCAGCGACCGCTCGTGCAACTTGAAGGGCACCTCATCCCACACCGCTGCCTCGGTCTGGCGCCAGGCCTGGGTGGCATGGGTGCACCAAAGGACGGCGTCGGCGAGGGGCACCAGGCGCCGCCAAACCTCCGCATCCATGTTCGGATCGGAGATCCCCGGGAAGTCGATCAGATCGCATACCTCCAGGATCTCGGCCTTCAGGAACACTCTCAGAAAACGTGTGCTGGTCAGATCAAGCCCGTCCGGATCGGCGAGATCGACGGCGAACCGCGCGCCGTCGACCGTCTCCGCATAGGATGCTCCGTCCCCCAGCGACACCCAGACAGGGGGCAGCTGCGTCGCGGTGATCCGCGTCGGCAGGGCGCTTCCGCCAAGCAGAAGGTTGGTCAGCGTGCTCTTGCCCGCGCTGAACTCGCCCATGATCGCGATGCGGGGGCGGCGGCCGGCGCCGTCTTCCGCCACCTCTGGCGGACCGTCGGCGGGCGAGGGCGGGAGGGCGTTCATCTGCACATTGCGTCTCCTTCAGGGCGCCCGTCCCGGGCGGCTGGCTGTGATGGGGCCGGGCGGGGCCGTCGCCGAGCGCAATGGGGCGCAAGGCCGTGGCCATCGGCCTAGGCGGCAAGGCGGCCAAGGCGCGAGACGGCTTCGGCGAGCGCCTCGGGGGATGGGGTGTCGCCCGGCTCCGCTCCCGCGGCCGGTTCCGCCCCGAGACCCGAGATCAGCAGCCTTTGGTCGGCAAAGAACTCCTGCAAACCGGCCCGTGTAGGGCCGTTGGCCGGCGCACAATGGGTCTGATTGAGCGCGTCGACGATCGGGCGGGTCTCGGCCTCGATCATCTTGTGAAACTCCGGCGCAAAGGATGCGTATCCGCGCCGGCGGCTCCACCAGCGTCGCCACCAGGTGGTCTTGAGGTCGAGCGCGATGGTCTGTCCGAGCAGTACCGGCGGTGGCAGCCGGGGTGGATCGGGCGCGGCCAGGGTGAAGCTCTCGGCGTCCCGGCCGAGCGCGTCGGCATAGAGCGCCGACACGGCGGCGGCCGCCGACGTGCCGGCCTCTGTGCCCGCCGCGCGGACCTGGCGGGAGAAAACCTGGTAGGTCGAGCGGAGCAGCAGTCGCAGCCCGGCGGGATCGTATGTCCAGGGCGACAGCTCGCCATAGCTCTCCAGATGCTGAACGAGGGCCGAGGTCGCCCGGTCCAGAAAGCTGCGTTGGGCGCGGGCCAGGCGCTGGGTGGCGGTCGTGTACGCCTTGTCGAACGCAGCATCGAACTCGGTCAGCACCTCCTGCTCGATCCGGTCGAGCGCCTCAATCATCGTGTCGCGATCGAGCGTCTGCCCGGCCTGGGCGGCGGAGCGGAGGGGGTTGGCCTCCGCCGCGGCGCTGAGGCCTACGGCGAGGTTCATCGCCGCCTTCGCCACACGCCGCAGCTTCTCGCGCGCGGCCCCGTCGACGATCCGGGCCCAGAGCGCATTGTAGAGCGCCGGCACCCCGGACATCCACCATATCAGTTCGACCGGGCCGAGCTCCCGTTCCACATCCGACAAGGCAAACTCGGCATGGGCCATCAGCGTGTCGCTTTCCTCGTCACCCAGCTCGGACAGAGAGCCGTTCAGCGCAAGCGTGGCCCACCGCGCGGAACCGAAGAGGATCTCCACCTCCTCCAGCCCCTGCTGACTGGCCAGCGTTGCGCGGATGGAGGCCTCGATCTCGGGGATCTGCACATGGGGCTGCGGCAACTCGTCGATCCGGTTGACGAAGATCACCACCTCGCGCGACCGCACATTGGCGATCAGGCGCAGGAGCGCCATGTCCACCGAGGAGAGCGCCTGGTGGGCCGACAGGACGACCACGCAGAGCCGGCTGTCGCGCAGCGCCGAAATGGTGATCTGTTCGCGCATCATGAACGTGTCGTTCACGCCGGGCGTATCCCGCAGGCACAGCCCCATGGGCCAGGCGAGGCGGGGCAGCCAGATCTCGGCCGATTTGGTGATGTCGGCGAAGCGGCCCTGATGATCCGCGCCCTCCTCGTCGAGGAAATCGTCGCCCAGGCACACGTAGCGCTCGATCAGCTCCCGGTCATAGGTGCCGTATTCGTGGCTGGTGCCGAGCAGCAGCTCGAACTTGCGGCCAAGGCGCCGGCGCGTCTTCTCGCGCATGGCGTCGATCTGGCGGCGCACCTTCTCTGCCTCTTCCTCCGCCCCGGATCGGCCCGCAAGCTCGCCCACGCGGCCGCCCTTGCGGGTCAGCCTGTCCCAATCGGCCTCGTCGAAGAAGCTGAACCGTGCGGCATGGGGTGCGGTCTCGGGCGCGGGGGTCAGATGCAGGGACGTGACGACCGACGTCCACGGATTGACGTCCGCCGGGAGGAGGCCGGGCTCGCCCACCATCGCGTTCACGAGCGAGGTCTTGCCCGCCTTGATCTGCCCGATCATCGTCACGCTCGGCTCGAACTCCGCCAGCCGGTCGCGGTGGCGCGAGGCCGCCCGCGCCGTATCGGCATCGCCGTCGTCGATCAGCCCGTCGAGCAGCCCCAGCACCTCGTCGCGCTGGGCGACGAAGGGCGACAGGCCTTCAAGGCAAAGCGACATCAAGGCCTGCGGCCCCGGCGCAGCGCCATCGGCCGGGTCGGCGAAGCCGGACATGTCCGTCGGCTCCGTTGGCGGGGATGCGGGGGTGCTCGTGGTGTCCTCCAGCTCTGGCACAAGCCGTTCCATAGGTCCTCCACGTCTGCGTTGAATGTCCACGTTGCGCCCTTTCTCCGACGCGCGCCGGGCCGCCATGTGTCGGACGCATGGAGTTTCGGTTGCATTCGACCGATCCGGGCCTCCGGCACCTCCGTCCGATGCCCCGGCACCTGCGCCGGATGCGCAAGGCGCCCATATTCGGGCTTAGGACCTGCGGGTTACCAGCGGCTTAACAGCAGCGCGCAACGTTGCGGCATAAGCAGGTCAGGCTGCGAGACGGGCTTCGCATTCGTGCCGCGCCTGGAGCAGCAGCGCCAGCGAATCCACGACGGCGCCCGGGCTGTCCTCCATCTGGATCAGCAGCATGAGATCTGCGGCTTCGGCGAGCAGATCCGGCAAATCGTCCGCCGCGTCCTCGGCATCGGCATCAGCGATGGAGGCCTCTTCGTTCAGCGTGTCACTGCAGAGCGCGAGCACATCGGCGGAGGGCACCGCGCCTTCCGCCGGCAGCGCCGCCTCGACCGCGCAGGCGCGCTCGGCGATCAGTTCGACGATCCGCGCGGCCCCTGTCAGCGGCTCCGCCGGGTCGGCGCCCGGCGGCGATGCGGGCCAACCGGCTTCTACACCCAAACCGCGCGCCTGCGCTCCGAGGTCCTGGGAATCGCCCGCCGGATAGAGGTCGGCGCCGCCGGGATGCTCGGGATCGACCGGGTCCGGGACCGGCGCAGGCCCCAGGCGCGCGGCGATCTGCGCCGCCGCCGGGCCGCTCTGCCGCGGCATGTAGCGCTCCAGCAGCATCAATGCGAAATCCAGATCCTCGCGCCGGCCGCGCGACACGTGCTCCAGCAGGGCGGCGCGCAAACCGTCGACCGCGGCGATCGGGAGCGCGGTATCCGGCGCGCCGTCCATCGCCACCGGAAACGCCGCAACGAACCCCGAGGCCAGGACATCGGCGTGCGGGTCGGTGGCCGGCCTTGCCGCTGCCGATCCGGACTGCGACCGCCGGCCAAGGGCGAGAAAGGCATGGTCCAGCAGAGCTCCCGGCACCGTCGCGAGCAACACCGCCTCCTCGGCCGGCGCGACACTGCACCAAAGCAGCATATCGGCGTCGCGGACCGCCCAGGACAGGGCGCCCCGCTCCTCTGCCGCGTCCCCTTCCAGAGTCACGACGCACAGGGCGATCTGCCGCAGCAGAGGCACCGGCGCCGTCCGCTGCAGAAGCGCAAGGTTGAGCGGATCGCACAGCGCGAACCGCCGTGCATCCATCTCGGCCGGGGCGCCGTTGGCGGTGATCGCGCGCCAGGTCTCAGCCTCGGAAAAGCGCAACTCCGCCGGGGGCAGCCCCTCGATTTCGGGCAGAACGCGCCCGCCCAGCAAGGCGTTGGCCAGGGCCACCGGCCGGGCCTCCGGACGCCCCACGACGGACATCCGGACGGGCGCGGCGAGGCGCTCGGCCACCTGTGCACACACATCCCGCATGCGCGGCGGAAGATCGCCGGACGCCAGGAGCGTGGTCAGTTGGGAGACGGCGCGCGCGGCACGCGCCTCGTCGCCCGGGCGGGAGGCAGGGCCGACCGTCATTCGGCGCGCATCCGGGCGGGCGCGGGCGGCGCCGCACGTTCTGCGGCCAACGCCGCCCGGGCGGCCTGCGGCAGTCGCAAGCCGTTGCACACTCGGTCCAGAAAGCGGATCGGACGTTGCTTCGGCATCGCGGCGCGGGAGGGCGAGGCCCGCAGAAGCGCAATCGACGTGTTGTCCTGTTCCGCGTCCTCCGCGTTGGAGACCGCATCCAACAGGCGTGCCACACGGCCGGCGGACGACAAGTCGGGCGCGCACTCGGTGACGACGCCGGCGATGTCGGCCTGGGTCAGGGTCAGGATGCCATCCGACGCCGCGAGCACCGCGTCACCCGGCAGAAGGGCATAGGGATCTTCCGGGCAATCGATGCGCTCGATCCTGTCCGTGCCGAGGGCCGAGGTCAGGCAGTTGCGGCCCGGATGGGTCGCGGCTTCCTCGGCGTCCATCTCGCCAACTTCGACCAGCAGATCGAGGTGCGGCGCGAGCGAGTGGGTTTCGTTCAGCTTCACAGGCGCCCCGTCGCGGATCAGGTAAAGCGGGCTGTCCCCGACGGACAGCCAGTAGAGATCGCTGCCCTGCACGACCGTCAGGATCAGCGTCGTGCCCATCCCTTCCAGATCGGGGGAGCACTCGGCCTGAGCCAGCACGGCATGGTTCGCCGCTTCCGCCGCCATCTGCAGGATTGCAGGGATGCCACCTGTCAGCTGGCCCGACGCATCGCGCTGGCTGGCAAGTTCGCGCAGCGCCGTGGTGACGGCGATGCGGCTCGCCAGGGCGCCGCCGGCATGGCCGCCGAGCCCGTCGGCGAGCACCAGAATGCCGGCGCCGCCCCCCTGCGGCACATCGCACAAAACGCTGTCTTCCTGCGCCTCGCGCGCGCCAAGGCTGAGGCCCGTCGCCGCTTCCAGATGCAACTCATTGTGCAGCGACATCGGCCGCTCCCGTCTCGGCTGCGGAGGCCCAGCTGAAGTCCTCGCCGCAGAGCGCAACAAATCGCAAGGTCGTCTCGCCGATGCGGATATGGGCGCCATCGGTAAGCTCCTCGGTCGACAGGACAGGCCGGTCGTTCAGCCGCACGAGGTTCGATTTTCCGCCATGTCCCAGATAGAAGCGCTCCATCTCGTCATCGAACGCGACGGAGGCGTGCATCTGGCGCGAGATCGAGGTGTCTCCAAAGTCGAGGCGGACGACCTGATCCTCCCCCCGCCCGATCGACGAGACACCGTCCTGCAGGGTGAAGGACGCCCCCCGCCCCGGCCCGTCGACGACGACCAGCCAACCCACGGGGAAGGTAGGGCCGGACATGGGCGCAGGCGCTGCGGGGCCGCGGGCGAACGGGTCTCCCGGCGCCATATCCCGGGATTGGAAGCCCAGAACACGGGTCTTTGCGCGCGCCGAACGGCCCGGCGCTTCCTGGGCGCCGCCAGCTGGTGCCATCAGATCCGACGCCGCCAAACCCTGCTCGGCCATCCGGGCCACCTGAGCGCGTGCCTCTGCCACGGTCCGGTCGGGCGGCGCGCCGTCCTCGGCCGTGTCCGGCAACTCGTCCGCCTCGGGCGGGGCGTCCGGGGCCGCGTCCACCTCGTGCCCGGCGTCGGGCTCCGGCGGCGCATCGTCGACATCGTCCCGCAGCTCGGACGGATCCATCGCCGCCGGCTGGGGGCGTTCGTCCTCCGCAAACCCGTCCGTCTCTGCGTCCGGGTCGCTCTCGTCTTCGAGATCCCAGATGCGGCGGCGGATGGGGCCGCGGGCCGGGCGACTGCGCAACCGGGCGCGCGAGGCGAACGGATCTTCGTAGCCCGGATCATCGAACAAGGGCGGGCCGAGCGAGCGCTGTGTCTTTCCCGGCGGCGTGAGCGGCCGCGATACGGCCCCCGCGCGATCTGCGCTGTCCGGCATCGCAGGGTCGGCAGCGGGCGGTGCGGCTTCCTCCCCAGCCGAGGAACCGGGGATTGGCGCCCGTCGGAACAGGCCGCCGCGCCCCTCGCGGGATTCGGATGCGTCCCCGGGTTTGTCCTTGAAGAACCTCATGTGCGGACCCCCTCCATTTTCGTGCGTTTCGTGGCACCGCGCCAGACACCACCCAAGGTCCGGCGCAGAAACGATGGCGGCTTGCCTGGCAGCGCCGCCTCTTGCGTGCCCTCATCCTCGTCCCCCGCCTCGAGGGCCAGAACATCGGCCGCGTCGTTGGAGATCGGCCGGGGAACCGCGCTGATCCCCTTCGAGATCACCCGGCGCGGCTTGACCTTGCAGGCGAAGGCGGCGGCCTCCTCGGCCTCGGCGCGGGCGGCTTCCAGGCGGCGCTGGCGCGCGGCTTCCCGCTCGGCTTCCGCCTCGGCCTCGGCGCGCCTGAGCGCTTCCTTCTCCTCGGCGGCACGCTCCTGCATGCGCAGCACTTCGGGGTTCGTGGTCTCGACGAGCTGGCGGATCTTGTCGTCGATTGCCGGGTCGCTGAGGGCGACCGGGGGAAGCGATTGCCGTTCGCGCGAGGCAAACGCACTGTCGGGCGCAGGTTCCGGCGCGCTCGCCACCTGGCCGAGGATGGCATCCATCCACTCGCCCGCACTTTGCAGCCGTTCCTTGGAGAAGACGGACAGGGTCTGGTCGATGGCCTCCAGAAAGGAGCGCTCGAACCCCTCGACCCGGTCGACGAGCGGCACATAAGGGTCGGGCTTGCGCTCCGCCAGGGCCGCGAGGCGCAGATGGCCATAGGTCGGCGGCGCGCCGGTGAGCACGTGATAGAGCGTCGCCGCCAGGGAGTAGAGATCGCTCGCGGGGCCCTGCTCGCCCTGCGCGAGGTAGAACTCCTGCGGGGAGTAGCCGTCCTTCACCACATGCAGGCCGGACAGAACACGGCTTTTGCGGCGGGCGGTGTCCCGGGCGGCACCGAAATCGATCAGAACCGGGGCGTTATCGCCATCGATCAGGATGTTGTCGGGCGAAATGTCCCGATGCAGCATCCCCATCGAATGGACATGGGCGATCGCGTCGAGCAGCGCCAGCGTCATGTCCTCGATCATCGCCGGGCTGAGGCGGTGGGGCTGCTGCTCGATCACGTCGAGCAAGTCGCGCCCGTCGACGAAATCGAGCGCCATATAGGCGGTGCCATTATCTTCGAAGACGTCCCGCACTCCGACGATGTTAGGGTGATCGAGCTTCGCGAGCCGCCGCGCCTCCTTGCCGAACAGGCGAACGATCTGGTCGAAATCGTCCTGCTGGTCGTTCGAGCGGGCGCGCACCACCTCCTGGCTGCGGCAGCACATGGACGAGGGGAAACACTCCTTGATCACGACGCGCCGTTCCAGACTGTCGCGCGCGAGATAGGTGATGCCGAAGCCTCCGGCGTTCAGAAAGCCATCAATCAGAAACTGCCCCTGCAACAGGGGCGTGCCCGGCCGGAGGCTGTCGGCCGGTTCTCCGTCTATGGGTCGGTCCTGGGTCACGGGACGAGCGAGCCTCGGGTTGGGGCACGGCGCGGGGCCGGCGGCGGTTGCCGCGCGCAGCGGGCGCCGAGAGACAGGCGCACCGCGCGTGCGGAGGGAATGTCGCCTAACACGCGTTCGAAATCGGGCAGCAATGCGGCGGAGCGGCGGGAGACCGCGCAGAGAATACGGGCGATTTTAGTTAAGCGCTGCGGCGTCTTGCCCGCTGCCCTCGCTCCCCCGGCCTCGCTGTGATAGCTCTGACGGATCGCAGAACTGGCCGAGGGGGACTATGGACGGCTTTACGCGCTACGCGGTCTATTTCGCGCCATCGGGCCGGCTGGGACGGCTCGGCTCGGTGTGGCTGGGCTGGGATGCCGAGGCGGGCCGCATGCCCACCCAGCCCGAAGAGGCCGAGTGGCCCGACTTGCCGCTCGACCGCCGCGCCCTGATCTCCGGCCCCGCGCGCTATGGCTTTCACGGGACGTTGAAACCGCCGTTTCGCTTGACCGAAGGGCGCGAGGTCGCCGGTCTGCACGGGGCGCTGTCGGCTCTGGCGCCGCGTCTGCCGCGCCTGAAGCTCGACGGCCTGCGCGTGGCCGACATGGGCCCGTTCCTGGCACTTGTGCCCGAGGGCGACACCGAAGGGCTGAACGGGCTGGCCAACACGCTGATCAAAGCGCTCGACGGCTATCGCGCCCCGCCCCAGACCGAAGAACTGGCGCGCCGGCGCGGGGCGGGGGGGGGCCCCCCGCCCCGGGGCGCTGGTGGGGTAATTGGGGGTTCCAAAAAGAGGGTGGGGTTTTGGGTGGCACAAAAAACGAGCCGGGCGGCCCCCCGCCCCGCGCC
>JBCDGG010000017.1:0-45645 GCA_038757905.1 Pseudomonadota bacterium
AAGCTTGCGCCTCTCAGCGATTGCGATGCAATCGCCTGCCGGCCAACGGATCGCTGTATTGCTGCTCAGACGGCGTGCGCCCCTCTCGGCGAATGCTCGCATTCGCCTGCCGGTCAATGGGCTCGTGGCGCTCCCGTGACGCACCTGTTACATAGTGCTTCCTTCCATTCCATCGAATGGATCACACCATCAAACCGCGGGATCAAACACCAAGAACGGCAACGCACTTTACGGGCTCAAGGAGCCTCGTCTGGACGCATGGCGACTTCAGCCCGCTTCGTAACGCTTTGCAACTAAGTGTATGTCCAGCCTGTTCCGCAGACGCTTCAAGGCCTACGTCAACCCGGACAATTGTTCATGTGAGTATCTGATTTGTGGTACCGCCTCCCTGGCTTGAACAGGGGACCTCTGGATCCACAATCCAGCGCTCTAACCAACTGAGCTAAGGCGGCACGCGACGGGTTCCTAGCTTCGCCGACGCGCTATTGCAAGAGGGCCGCGCGTGCGGCGTCGGCTTTGTCGAGGTCGAGCGTGAAGGCCTCGACCGTCGCATCGACGCCGAAGCTGCGTGTTGCTTCCGAGCCGGTGATCGCAAAGCCTGCCCGCTTGTAGAGCGCGCAGGCGGCCGCTTGCTCGGCATGGGTGAACAGACACAGCCGCCGGTAGCCGGCCGCTTGGGCGAAGGCGATACAGGCCCAAAGCAGGCGCCGGCCAAGGCCCGCGCGGCGGACGTCGGGCTCCACGAAAAAGAGCCGCAATTGCGCATCGCCATCTCCGCGGTCGGCACAGAGAATCGAGCCGAGGCGCCGCCCGTCCGCGCCGACAGCGATCCATCCCCGCGCCTTCGCGGGATCGCGCGCATCGACGAAGTCGGCCAGGACCCGGGCCACGAGAGGCTCAAACGTGGCGTCAAAGCCGGTGCCGTCCACATAGTGCTCGGCATGGCGCATCAGAATCCAGCCGGCGTCACCCGGCGCGAGGTCTCGCAACGTGATCTCCATAGGCGCGATGGGAGGCCGGTTGCGCTCTCGGTCAAGGGCGCGCGGCCCGGACGATGGCGGTGCGGCGCTTGTCAGGGCCTCGGGGCCGGGCTAGGCCAAACGTCGGACGGACGGAAGGGCACGTCATGAGCATCAACAGCGAAAGCGACATCAGCGCGAACCTGCAGATCGGGCCGACCACCCTCGGCATGGTGCGGATCTACATCGAGGCCGACGGCGTCGACCTGCCGCTCGACTTCGATCCCGACGAGGCCGAGGATATCGCGGAGGAGTTGCGCGCCGCCGCCGAGCGCGCCCGGAAGATGGCCGAAAGCGGGCGGGCGCCGGGAAAGAAGGCGCCGCGTCCGCCCCGCTCCTGACCGCGGAACGCCGTGCAGGGGCTCGCCCGCCCGGCCGCGACCCCAGCCGGGCCGGATGCCGGAACAAGCGATGGGGCGGCGTGCGGCTGCGTGGGGGAACCCGGTCCTGGTCAGTTGGCCTTGTTTTGGTGGCGTGCGCGGCGGCGCCGGTGAGACGGGCTCAGGGGGCCACCCCTCGCCGGAAGGCGGGCGCTCGCCCGACGCGCGGCCCATGGCCTGACACATCACCCTAGTGGATGCGCATCGTACTTGGCCGACTCAGGCCCTTTTAGGGCGTGACCGGAGAGCTCTTCCGTGAAGCGCCCTGGGTGGGCTTGAGTTGGCCCGTCTCGCGGACCGTCTCCGTCCCCGTCTTGAGCTCGGCTAGCAGCGCCTTGGAGATCTGCTTGAGGAGCCTCTTGGTTGTCTTCGCGGCGCTCGACGCCCCCGTGACGGCGATGATCCAGGAGAGCATCACCGCAGCACGGGGACGAAGGAGCAGATCCCCGACACCGCCGTATCCAACAGATCGAGCATGTCCAGGATGTCGGCCAAAAGGGAGACACTCTTGCGGATAAGGCGCGCCAACCGGGTCGACCTGTTCTCGACGAGCGCGACCGCCTCGTTCTGATCCGCCGCCGTCTTGATCACGGCCATGAGCTTCTCCGCGAGTTTTGCCGCTTCCCGGACTGCCTTGTCGACCGGGGGAGAGACCGTTTCCACGCTCTTGGTATAAGTCACCGGTGTCTTCACCGTGACCTTGGCGGCCAGATCCTTGGCCGCGCGCCACCTGTTTCCTGAAGTCCGTGAACACCTTGATGCTGGGCCGAATCTTGCCCGGCACGTTCCGTAGGAGACCCATCGGGGCCTCATCGATCCGGCTCGCTTTTTCGTAGATCGGTCGAAGCGGAGTGCTCGGGCCATGGCGCCCTCTGCGGCGGTAATCGCTACGTCTTCGGGTTGCCAAGGGTCAAACGCCGCTTCAGGGCCACGGACATTGGCACCGGCAATGGGCAATTGGCGCGGCGGCGATGCACCCCGGGGCAGCTCTGCACCCGAAGGCCGGATTTCGCCTGGGTGCAAAGGCGCATCTGGGGTCTGATCTGCGTGCAGAGCGCGCCTGAGGTCTGAGGTCCAATCCGCGCGCAGGGCGCGCCTGAGGTTCAACCCGCGCGCAGGGCGCGCGGGAGGCCTAGCCGGCGCGCAGGGCGCGCGCCGCCGCGGGCGCGTAATAAGTCAGGATGCCGTCGCAGCCCGCGCGTTTGAAGGCCATGAGGCTCTCGAGCATGATCTGTCGGCCGTCGAGCCAGCCGTTCGCAACCGCCGCCTCGATCATCGCGTACTCGCCGGACACCTGGTAGGCGTAGGTCGGCGCGTGAAAGGTGTCCTTCACCCGGCGGCAGATATCGAGATATGCCAGCCCGGGCTTGACCATCACCATGTCGGCGCCTTCGCTCAGGTCGCGCTCTATCAGGCGCATGGCCTCGGCCCCGTTGGCCGGGTCCATCTGATAGGTTTTCTTGTCGCCTTTCAGCGCGCCCGACGCACCCACCGCGTCGCGGAACGGCCCGTAGAAGGCCGAGGCATATTTCGCCGCGTAGGACAGGATGGCGACATTCTTGTGGCCCTGGTTCTCCAGCGCGTGGCGCATGGCGCCGATCCGGCCGTCCATCATGTCCGACGGGCCGAGGATGTCGGCGCCCGCATCGGCCTGGGCAAGCGCCATCTTTACCAACGCATCGACGGATTCGTCGTTCAGGATCTCGCCGTCGCGCACGATGCCGTCGTGACCGTGAGCATTGTAGGGATCGAGGGCGATATCTGTCATGACGGCGACATCCGGCACCGCGGCCTTGACGGCGCGAATGGCCCGGTTGGACAGGTTTTCCGGGTTCCATGCCTCTTCGCACGAATCCGTCTTCAGGGAAGGATCGGTGTAGGGAAAGATGCAGATGGCGGGGATGCCGAGGCTCACCGCTTCCTGCGCGGCCTCCACGATCAGGTCGATCGACCGGCGCTGCACCCCGGGCATCGAGGGGATGTCCTCCAGAACGCCATGACCGTCGCGCACGAAGAGCGGCCAGATGAAATCGTCGGCGGTCAGACCGGTCTCGCGGACGAGCGCGCGGAGTGGCGCAGTCCGGCGCAAACGGCGCAATCTGCCGGCGGGGTAGGGGGCGTGGGTGGGGCGCATGGTCAGCTTCCTCGGCCTTCGGGGCGCAACCTGTGCTTTACAGGGCGCGGGTTGCGACGTTGCACGGATTTCGAGCCATCTCAAGGGTTACAATCCGACACAACCGCCGATAGGGTCCGCCCGCTGTTGAGGGGGCGTTGGCGGAACCACTCCGCCCATGTCGCACGAGGGAGAGCTGCCGCACGTGCAGGACTGGTATCTGACTGCTTTCGAGCTGATCGACCTGCGGTCTTTTTCCAATCTCTGGTTCTGGATCGCACTCGCCGTCATCTGGTCGACGGCGAGCCATTATGTGCTGGGTGTGCCCTTCGACATGGTGACGCGCGCCCGCCGCGCCGAACCGGGAACGGCGGACGAGATCGAAGCGTCGAGCGATCTGCAGGATCTGGTGCGCGTCCACGTGAACCGGCTCCTCTATATCGAGCGCGTCGCCGGTCTGTGGCTCATGGGCCTTGGCTGTTTCGCGCTCACGAGCCTTGCGTTGCTCGGCTTCATGTACGGGCTGGAATTCGCGCAGGCGCTCTTTCTGCTCGGTTTTCCCATGAGCCTTGTGTTCCTGCTGTCGCTGCGAACCGCCCATCAGATCCGCGACGCCGACGGGGCGGGGCTTCACGACAAACTCACGCGCCACCGCAGATATGTGCAGATGATCGGCGTCGTGGCGATCTTCTTCACATCCATGTGGGGGATGTGGCAGAACATGGTCGTCGGCGTGATCTGAGGCTTCCCGGATTATCCGATCGTGCTAGGCTTTGCTCCGGTGCAATCGGAGGTCTGCATGGCGAGAAGTGAATTCCGAACGATATCCACCGTCCGCAGCGCCGCCCTGGCACTCGCGCTGGGGCTGGCCGGGGGCACCGCTGCGGCGACGGAGAGTCAGACGACCGTCAGCCATGGGTTTTCGACCTTCGGCACGCTCAAATACCCGCCCGACTTCCCCCATTTCGACTATGTCGATCCCGAGGCTCCCAAGGGCGGCACCATCAGTTTTCGGGGGGCCGGGGCCAGCAGCACCTTCGACAGCCTGAATGCCTATATCCTGTCTGGGGAGCCGGCCCAGGGCCTCGAAAGGCTGCACGACACATTGCTGGCACGTGCCTATGACGAGCCCGACGCCGTCTATGGCCTCCTGGCCGAAACGATCGAGTACCCGCCGGACCGCTCCTACGTGATCTTCACCCTCCGGGAGGCCGCGCGCTTTCACGATGGCGAACCGGTGACGGCGGACGATGTCGCCTTCACCATCGACACCCTGCGGGAAGACGCGCTGCCGCTCTACCGCATCCTGCTCGAAGATGTCGCCGGGACCACCGTAATCGACGAACGGACCATCCGCGTCGACTTCGCCGAGGGCGCCACGACACGGGATCTGCCCGCAGAGATCGGCCAATTGCCGATCCTGCCGGCGCATTACTACGACACCGTGGATTTCACCCGGTCCACTATGGAGCCGCCGCTGGGTTCCGGCCCCTACATCGTGGAAGACGCCGATCCCGGGCGATCCATCACCTATTGCCGGGCGCCGGACTATTGGGGCGAGGATCTTCCCGTGAATGTCGGCAAGGACAATTTCGACTGTGTCATCTACGAGTACTTCACGGATCGAACCGCCGCGTTCGAGGCGCTGAAATCCGGCGATTATCTGTTCCACGAGGAGTTCAGCTCGCAGATCTGGGCGACGGGCTACGCGTTTCCGGCCCTTGAGAACGGCTGGGTCGTGCGGGAAGAGATCGGCGACGACCGGCCCTCCGGCACGCAGGGCTTTTGGATCAACATGCGCAAGGAGAAGTTTCAGGACATCCGCGTGCGCCAGGCCATCGGCCGGATGTTCAACTTCGAATGGTCGAACGCGCAGCTCTTCTACGGTCTCTACGGCCGCACCGACAGCTTCTTCGAAAACACCGATCTCCAGGCCGAGGGGCTGCCGGAAGGGCAGGAGCTTGCGCTGCTGGAGGAGTTCCGCGACCGTCTTCCGCCGCGCGTCTTCACCGAGCCGGCATTCGTGCCCGCGCTCAGTACCGAGCGCCTGGGCGACCGGCGCGCCGCGCGGGAGGCGTCCGATCTGCTGGATGCCGCCGGTTGGGTCGTGGGCGATGACGGCAAGCGCCGCAACGCCGCGGGCGAGGTCCTGACCGTCGAGTTCGTCGACGACAGCCCCGCCTTCTCGCGGATCGTGCTGCCCTATGTCGAGAACCTGCAGCGCATCGGGATCGACGCGACATGGACCCATATCGACAGCGCGCAATTGCAGCAGCGGCAGGAGGAGTTCGATTTCGACATCAACATCGCGCGTCTCGTCGTCGGGGCGAACCCCTCGGTCGAACTGCGGTCCATTTATGGCTCGGACAGTGCCGATGCGCCGGGGTCGTTCAACCTGTCCGGCCTCGCCGATCCGGTGGTCGATGCGCTGATCGACCGTGTGGTCGGTGCCGAGACGCGCGACGAGATGGTGAATGCGGCGCGCGCCCTCGACCGTGTGATGCGCGCGATGCATATCTGGGTGCCGCAATGGTCCAAGGGCTCGCACTGGATCGCCTATTGGGACGTGTTCGGCCGCCCGCCCGAAAAGCCGCCCTTCGATCGCGGTGTTTCCTATTGGTGGTTCGACCCCGCCAAGATGGAAGCGCTTCAGGCGCAAGGCGCCCTGCGCTAGGGCGCGGCGGGCCTGCAGGATCTGCTTGCAAGGCCCACTGCACGCGGCCCGTAGGCACGGCCAAGCGCGATGCGGGCGGGCATCGCTGACGCCATGGTGAGGCATCGCCCCAAGGAGCGGGCCGTGTCCCGCGCGACCGGCTCAGGCGCCGCCGCTCAGATCCTGTGCGAGCATCAAGGCGTTGCGGTCGGGGTCGTAGAAGGTCGCCGTGCTGACCATGCCCTCGATGACTTCGGTCGCGCCGTCGAAGTCCACGCCGGCGGCCTCCAGCCCGGCGCGTGCCGTCTCGATATCGGCCACGCCGAAGACAGGAACGGTGTTTCCCGGGGTCGGCTCCGACTGCTCGCCGAGGCCGATGGTCACCCCATCGGTCTTGGTCTGGATCTCGCTCCAGCCTGCGTCATCGGCGTGATACAGCAGCTCGAAGCCAAGCATCTCGCGGTACCAATCGGCGCTGGCGTGGCGATCCCGCACCGACATGGCCAAGGTGATCGTGTTCTCAAGAGTTGCGGCGGGCATCGGACTTCCTTTGTCCATAAAATATAGTTACTATACTTTATGGACATCGCATTCCTTGTCAAGATCACTTCGCGGGCGTGGGCGCTGAGCATTCTGGCCAGCCTCGACCGCGGTGTGCCCGGGCGCCAGGCTCCCCTGCTGGCGGCCATCGGGGCCGGGCGGACGGCCTTCGCGCAAAGCATGGCGCATCTGATCGAGCTCGGACTGGTGGAGCGCAATCCGGGCCATGGTCACCCCTTGCGGCCGGAGTTTCGTCTGACGCTCAAAGGTTTGAAGGCCGCGCGCATGGCCGGGCAGATCCTCGCGGCCGATCTGCCCGCTACGGAGCCTGGATTGCTGCGCCGGGTGTGGACGGTGCCGGTGCTTGCGGTGTGCCAGTCGCCCCGACATTTCGGCGCGATCAAGGCCGATCTGGCGCCGATCACGGATCGCGCGCTGTCGCAGACGCTCAAGCAGCTCCACCTGCGGAACTGGGTGCGCCGCCGGACCGACGGTGCGGAGCACCCGCCGCGCCCGCTCTACCAGGCGGCCAATGCAGGGCTGGTGATCGGCCAGGCAGCGACGACGCTGGCGCTTTAGGCCGGTTTCCCGCCGCCGGCGCACCGAGGCTCACCGGACCGAGCTCTCGCGTCGCTGGACCGAATTCCGGTGGGGGGCCTTCGATCTTGGGCCCTTCGATGCGGGGACCCTTGATGCGGGCCAATCGCAATCGCGACGCCGTGCTTTCGCTCTTTCGGTCGCCGCGTGGGGTGGTTTGGCAAGAGCAGAACGCCCGAGCCGCCTATGGGCTCGGTGTCCCGCCCGCCATGACGGTCAGAAACCACTCGGTGTCGATGTTGCCGCCACAGAGGATCACGGCCACCTTCTTGCTCGCCATGCGCGCCCGGTCCTGCAACAGGGCGGCCAGGGGCGCGGCGCCGGCGCCCTCGGCAAGGTTATGCGTGTCGCGATAGTAGATGCGGATGGCCTCGGCCACCTCCGCATCGCTCACCGACACAAATCTTGCGGCTTTGGCTCCGTAGATGTCGAGCGCCGCCTGCACCGGAACGCGAACCGCCATACCGTCGGCGAAGGTCGCGGCGCTCGCCGTCGGAACCAGCGCGCCCGCCTCGGCCGACAGCTTGGCCGTCTGCGCCGCGTCGGACACGACGCCGATCACGTCCGCCGTGGATCCCGCCGCATCGCGCGCCAGGATGGTCCCGCAGATGCCGGAGCCGCAGCCGATCGGCACATAGACGGCATCGAGATCCGGAACGGCCTGGAACAGTTCGGCACCATAGGTCGCCACGCCGCGCACCAGCTCGGTGTGGAAGGGCGGGACGAAGTAGAGCCCTTCGGCCTCGGCGGCGCGATGCGCCTCCTCCCGCGCTTCGTCGAAATCGGTGCCGTGCTCGATCAACTCGGCCCCGAAAGCCCGCATGGCCGCGTTCTTCTCGACGGAGTTGCCTTTGGGCACGAAGACCTTTGCGATCATCCCGGCCGCCACCGCCGCGCGGGCCTGGCTCTGGCCATGATTGCCGCGGGTTGCGGTGCAGATCCCGCGCACTTCCGGATGCGCCCGGCGCAGCCAGTCGATCAGCGTGATCCCGCCCCGCACCTTGAAGGCGCCCGTGGGCGTGTGATTCTCGTGCTTGACCCACACCTCGGCCCCGACGCGCGCCGAGAGCTGCGGCCACGCATATTGCGGCGTCGGTGCCATCTGGGTGTAGACGAGGGCGCGCGCCTCGGCGAGGTCTTGGGGCGTGAAGTGCATGTCGTGTCTCCGGCATGGGCACCCTAGGGCGATGCCGCGAGCAGGCGCAATGCCCTCGCCGGGTGGGTCGGGATCGCCGTGCGGTCGCGCTGGTTGCGGCGGCAGAAGCGGGACCGGCCATGACCCATCAGGACGGCAGGCGGGCCAGCATCACGGGCGGGGCGGGCGCGTCGGCCTAGCCGGACAGGCGGCGCTGCATGGTCAGGGCGGCGTCTCCGTCGATCACCAGCCCCTTGGCGATACCGCTTCGAAGCAGGGCCATGGTCGCCGGAACCTTCGCTTCGCCGGCCGACAAGAGGAGGGTGCGGGCGCGCGCCAGATCCTCGAACCCCACCGCGATGGTCCGGGAGAGAAGCGGGTGGTCCACAAGGTGCCCGGACGCATCGAAGTAGTGCCCGTTCGTATCGCCCACGGCCCCTGCGGTGCGCAGCTCCGCCAGCTCGGCGGCGGTGATCATCTCGCGTTGGCGCAGAAGCGAGGCATCGGTCAGGTCGCCGAGGCTGATCAAAACGAGATCGGCGTGACGGGCAAGATCCAGCGGGCGGGCCATGGCCCGCTGCGCCATCAAAACCGCGCGATCCGCCGCACTGTCCGCAATGAAAGGCACCGGCAGGAAATAGCCCTCGCCGCCCGTGGCCTGCGCGAGGCTCTGGACGACCTCGAACGGGTTCACCGCCGCGTTGGCCGTGAGCGAGCCCATCAGCGAGACAAAGCGCGCATCCGGGGCGGTGACGCTGGAGAGCTGGCGGGCCATCTGCGCAAGGGTCCGCCCCCACCCTGTGCCGACAACGAGATCGGCCCGCTGCGCCAGTTCCTGCCTGAGGGTCTGGGCCGCCGCCAGCCCGACCGCGCGCCGCGCGGCCGCGTCCTGCTCCGGCCCGTCCGGCAGGCCCAGGGCGGGCGTCACGGTGCACATCTCCAGGCCGAAGGCTGCCTTCAAGGCCTCCTCCAGCGGAAGCAGGCCTAGATCGCGATCGTTGATCGTGATCGTCACGAGCCCGCTCTCGCGCGCCTGCGCCAGAAGCCGGTTCACCCGCGCGCGCGTCAGCCCCAGCCGGGCCGACGTTGCCTCCTGATTGAGGCCGCCGACGTAGTAGAGCCAGGCGGCCCGTGTCATCAGTTCGCGTTCCGAGAGATCTGTCATGGCCGGTGCATGGCGGCCGCGCCCTCCGCAAGCAAGTCTGCAATACAAATGTAATCCACATTGACAAATGTAACACAATCCCGTTGAACCGAGGCATCACAACCAGGCAGCCCCGTATGACATCAAACGCCCCCCCTCCGCCCGCCTCCTACCAGGCGCTGCCGGATCTCTATCGCCAGATGCGCCGTGTCCGGACCTTCGAGGAGCGCGTGGGCGAGCTGTTCCTGAGGGGGCAGAGCGCGGGCTCGATGCTGCATCTGTCCATCGGCGAGGAATCGGCCGCGGTCGGCGTCTGCGCGGCGATGCGCGACGGAGACACCTTCACCACCCATCACCGGGGGCACGGCATCTTTCTGGCCCGCGGCGCCGATCCCAAGCGGATGATGGCGGAGATTGCCGGGAAGGAGACGGGCTATTGCGCCGGCAAGGGCGGCTCGATGCACATCGCGGATATGGGGCTGGGGCACCTCGGCGCGAATGCCATCGTCGGCGGCGGCATTCCGGCGGTCGTCGGGGCCGGGCTCGTCGCCAAGCGGCGGGGCACCGGCGCGGTCTCGGTGGCCTTCTTCGGGGACGGCGCGATGCAACAGGGGATCCTGTATGAGAGCATGAACATGGCGGCGCTATGGGGCCTGCCGGTCGTGTTCGTGTGCATCAACAATCAATGGGGCATGGGCACCCGGATCGACCAGGCCACCGCGGCGACGGCGTTGCACGAGCGCGCGCTGGCTTTCGGCCTCGGCGGGCAGACGGTAGACGGGATCGACGTTCTGGCTGTTGCGGAGGCCGCGCGCGGGATCGTCGATGAGGCGCGGGTGGGCCGCCCGGGGTTTCTGTCGGTCGAGTGCTACCGGCACTACGGCCACGCCCGGAAGGACAAGAGCCCCTACCGCAGCGCCGAGGAGGAGGAGGACGGCCGCCGCCGCGATCCCCTGGAGCGGGCGCGGGCGGCACTGGTCGCGGCAGGTCACGATGCGGCCGCGCTCGACACGCTCGATGCGGAAATCGCCACCGAGATGGACGCAACCATCGACTACGCGTTGGCGTCCCGCGAGCCCGCGCTCGACACGATGTTCCGCGATGTCTTCGCCCCCGGTGCGCCCGAGCCGGAGCCGGTATCCACCCGGATCGATCGCATTCTGGCGCGGGAGTAGACGATGGAGAAGCTCAGCTACCGGGATGCTCTGCGCCGCGCGCTGGAAGATTCCATGCGGGAAGACGCGGATATCTTCGTGATCGGCGAGGAGGTTGGCCGCTATGGCGGCGCCTATGGCGTCACCAAGGGCCTGATCGACACGTTCGGCCCCGAGCGCCTGCTGGACACGCCGATCTCGGAGCCCGCGATCGTCGGCGCCGCCGTGGGCGCCGCCATGGCCGGGATGCGCCCGGTGGCGGAGCTGATGTATATCGACTTTCTCGGCATGACGATGGACCAGCTCTGCAATCAGGCCGCCAAGATCCGCTATATGTTCGGCGGCCAGATCGGCGTGCCGATGGTGCTGCGCACACAGGGCGGGACGGGGCGGTCCGCCGGGGCCCAGCATTCGCAGAGCCTCGAGGCCTATATTATGCACACGCCCGGGCTGCGCCTTGCCATGCCCGCTACCGTGCACGATGCCTATCACCTGCTGCGCCAATCCCTGCGCCAGCCCGATCCGGTCGTCTTCATCGAGCACAAGGCGCTCTACGCAACGGATGCGGAGGTCGACCTTGGCGCACCGCCCCCGGACTGGGGGCGGGCGGCTGTCCTGCGGGAGGGCGCGGACCTCGTGATCGTCAGCTACTCGCGCCAGGTGCACAACGCGCTGGCCGCGGCGGAGCGCCTCGCCGCGCTCGGGGTCGAGGCGTGCGTGATCGACCTGCGCACGCTCAACCCGCTCGACTTCGATGCGATCCGTGACGCAGTGGACCGGTCCGGCCGCGCGATGGTGGTGTCCGAAGGGCCGATGACCGCCGGTGTCGCAGCCGAGCTTGCCGCGCGCATCTCGGAGGAATGCTTCGACTATCTGGAAGACCCGGTGGTGCGTCTGGCCGGGGAGGACATCCCCATCTCCGTTTCCGTCGCGTTGGAGCAGGCCTCCGTGCCTACGGCCGATACCGTCTTCGAGACGGCGAGGCGGCTCGTCGCATGAGCCCGGTTCTGAAGATGCCCCGCCTCGGCGAAACCATGGAGGAGGGCCGCATCGTCGCGTGGCTCGTCGCGGAGGGCGCGACGTTCGCGCGGGGCGACGTTCTGCTCGAAGTCGAAACCGACAAGACGGTCGTCGAGGTGCCGGCTCTGGGGGTGGGCACCTTGGTGGAGCATCTCGTGGCCCCGGGGGACGCGGTCGGCCTCGGCGCCGATCTTGCCCGGCTGGCCATCGACGGGCCGGACTGGACGGTGGACGCGGCGGCGCCCGATGGACCCGCGCAAGCGGCCCCGGCCTCGGCCGCCGCGTCCGAGGCGCAACCGTCGGCAAATGCGCCGTCCCGATCCGAGGGGCAGGTGACAGGGGCGCCGCCCGAGGCCACACCGCATCCCCGCCGCCGCGCCACGCCGCTCGCGCGGCGCCTTGCGCGCCAGCGGGGCATCGACCTCGCGGGCCTGCGCGGAACCGGGCGTCGGGGCCGCATCGAAGCCAGCGACGTGCCGGGTGCCCCACAGGACGCGGGGGCGCGGCCGATGGTCCCTCCAAGCGGCGGCCAGGCCGCGCCCTTGCTGCTCCTGCATGGCTTCGCCGCGGATCGGACGGTGTGGGCCGGGCTGTCCGCCCGTCTCTCTCACGCGGGGCGGCAGGTCGTCGCCCCCGATCTGCCCGGGCACGGCGCCAACCCGTGCGAGGCGCAGACGGCGGGGGACCTCTTCTCCGGTCTTGAGGAAGCTCTGGACCAGAATACCGAAGGGGCCGCCCCCCATGTGGTTGCCCATTCCATGGGGGCGCTGCCCGCCATCGCGCTGGCGGAGCGGGCGCCGGTGGCATCGCTCACGCTGATCGCACCCCTCGGCTTGTCGCATGCCGTGGATGCGACCTTCATCCGTGGCCTGGCCGATCCGGGGAGCGCCGGAGAGGTGGAGCATTTGCTCGGGCGGATGGTGGCGGGTCGGCTTCCCCTCTCGCCCCAGGGGATCGACGATCTCTTCGCCGAGCTGTCGCGGGGCCGCCTCGTCGCACTCGCCGAGGCACTGTTGGGGCGCCGCGGGCAGGCCGTCAGCCTGCGGGCGCCGCTGGCCCGTCTGGCCGACCGTCTCCCCGTGCGGCTGATCCTGGGCCACCGCGATGCCATCGTGCCGTGGGAGGCGGCGCTGGACGTCTCGCCCCGGATCGCCATCCATCACATGCCGGGCGTCGGCCATGTGCCGCACTGGGAGGCCCCGGACGAGGTTCTGGCCATTCTCCTGGCCGCCAGTGGCGACGGCGAGCACAGGGGCGCGCAAGCCCCGCAGGGGGCGCGACAATCCCCCGCCGGGCACGTATAACAAACAGACGGACACCGGGGAGGGACACATGGCCTATATGCTGACCGCCGATGGCGGGACAGAGAGCCTGCGCGCGCGGATCTACGACCTCCGGGGCACGTGCGTGGCGAGCCATGCCGAGCCCTACGACACGGCATTTTCCGCAGGCGCCCGTGCCGAGCAGAACCCCGCGGATTGGTGGGCGAACTTCATCACCGCCTCCCGCGCCGCGATCGCAAGCGCCCAGATCGACCCGGGCGAGATCGACGCAATCGCTTATGCCACCACCTCCTGCACGGTCGTGGCGCTCGATGAGAACGGCGACGCGTTGCGCCCCGCCATCATCTGGATGGATGTGCGCGCCGATGCGGAGGCCGACGCGGTGCTCGCCACCGGCGATCCGGCGTTGCAGCTGAACTCCGCCGGGCGCGGCCCGGTCTCGGCCGAGTGGATGTTGCCCAAGGCGCTTTGGCTCCAACGCAATGAGCCGGAGACATTCGAGCGGGCCCACCGGATCTGCGAGTATCAGGATTTCCTGACGTTCAAGCTGACGGGCGAATGGGCCGCGAGCCTCAACAATGCAGGCTTGCGCTGGCATTACCGCAACTGCGACGGCGGCTGGGCCGAGAGTCTCGCCGCGTCCCTGGGGCTGGAGGCCCTGCTGGAGAAATGGCCCGAGCGCGTGGTGGCGCCGGGCAAGGTCATCGGAACGCTGACCCCCGCCGCGGCCGAGGCGCTGGGGCTCTCGACAAAGGTCAAGGTGGTGCAAGGCGGCGCTGACGCGCTGATCGGCATGGTTGGCCTGGGCGTGGCGCAGCCTGGCCAGCTTGCCCTCATCACCGGCTCGTCCCACCTGCAATTCGGCGTGACGGAGGCGCCGCTGTCGGCCCCCGGGGTCTGGGGCGCCTATGCCGACATCGTCTATCCCGGCCGCTTCGTCGTTGAGGGCGGGCAAACCTCGACAGGCTCCATCGTGAACTGGCTCGGGCGTCTGACCGGCGGGCTCGACTTCGAGGACCTGAACGCCAAGGCGGCGGCCCTCGCGCCCGGATCCGACGGGCTGATCGTGCAGGACCACTTCCAGGGCAATCGCACGCCCTACACCGATCCGCTCTCGCGCGGGGCCATCCTCGGCCTGACGCTGGCCCATGAGAAGCACCACATCTTCCGGGCGATCATGGAAGGGATCGGCTTCGGCACGCGGGCGATCCTCGATGCGTTCAAGGCGGCAGGCTACACCAGTACGGAGATGACGGTCGGCGGCGGGGCCTCCGCCTCGGACCTGTGGATGCAGATCCACGCCGACACGTCCGGCTTGACAGTCCGCCTGCCGGCCTCGCCGGATGCACCCTCGACCGGCTCGGCGGTGCTCGCCGCCCATGGCGCGGGTCATTTCACCACAATCGACGAGGGGATCGCCGCGATGGTGCATCCCGGCCGCGTCATCGACCCGATCCCCGAGAACGTGGCGCGCTACGAAGAGATCTATCAGAAGTATCTGTCGCTCTATCCGGCGGCCAAACAGGTACTGGAGGGCTGAGACATGGAATACCGGCGGCTAGGGACAACAGGGTTGAAGATCTCTGCCATCACGATGGGCACGTTCACCTTCGGCGGGCAGGGGCCGTTTGCGCGCGTGGGCGCGCAGTGCGTGCCGGAGGCGCGACGCCTGGTCGATCTGTGCCTCGACCACGGCGTGAACATGTTCGACACGGCGAACATGTACTCCACCGGATTGTCGGAGGAGATCCTCGGCGAAGCGCTGTCCGGCAAGCCCGAGACGGCAATGATCACCACCAAGGCGCGCATGCCCATCGCCGACGGGCCGAACGACCAGGGCGCCTCTCGCTGGCATCTGATCCGCGAATGCGAGCGCTCGCTGAAGCGGCTGGGCCGCGATCACATTGATCTCTACTACATTCACGAATGGGACGGTGCGACGCCGGTCGAGGAAACCATGTCGGCCCTCGACACGCTCGTCCGGCAGGGCAAGGTGCGCTACACGGGCTGCTCCAACTATTCCGGCTGGCATGTGATGAAGTCCCTCGCCGCGGCCGACCGCGCCGGGGGCACACGGTTCGCGGCGCAGCAGATCCACTACACCTTGGAGGCGCGCGAAGCCGAGTACGAGCTTCTGCCGCTCGCCGTCGATCAGGGGATCGGCGTGCAGGTCTGGTCGCCCCTGGCCGCGGGGCTGCTTAGCGGAAAACACCGCAGGGGCCGGGATGCGGCGGCGGGATCGCGGCAATCGGCTGGCTGGAACGAGCCGCCGATCCGCGACGCGGAGCGGCTCTGGCGGATCGTCGATACCCTGGTGGAGATCGGCGCCGCGCACCATGTCTCGGCCGCCCAGGTGGCGCTGGCGTGGCTGCTCACGCGTCCGGCGATCAGTTCGCTGGTCGTGGGCGGGCGGACCGAGGAACAGTTCCGCGATAACTTTGCCGCCCTGTCCCTGAACCTCGCGGCAGAGGAGTTGCAGCGCCTGAACGACGTCAGCCGGCTGCCGCTTCACTATCCGTACTGGCATCAGCACAACTTTGCCCGCGCGAGCTTCACCGAGGCCGATCAGGCGCTGCATGCCGATTATCCCGACCGGCATTACGGCGGCGAGGACCCGCTGATCTGAGCGCGGTGGCGACGCGCGTTGCGGCCCGTGCCGCACTGGGGGCCTTAGCGCTTCAGGCGGACGGCTTCGGATTAGGAGTTGCCGCGTGGCGGGCCTTCGAACGGCGCTCGCTCTGCCTCTAAGGCCGCGATCAAAGGGCTTTACGGGCTTGGTCCGTGACGGCCTCGACGATGCGCGCCATGGCGAGCATCCCCGGGTCGTCCATCCCGACGCTCTTTTCGGCGAAGATCCGGGCGCGCCCCACGGTCGCGGGCCTGTCGCGGAAAGTGTCGAGCGCCGCGGCGACGGCGCTGCGTGCCGCGGCCCGCACCTCGTCCGCCGTCTCCAGCCCGTCTGTCGCGCGTGCGACGGCATCGAGGCTGTCCAGCACAGTCTTGCCGCCAAGCTCGGCCTTGCCCCGCGCCCGCATGGCATCACGCGCGCCCGCCACCAGGGCAGAGACACGCGCGGCGGGGATCTCCGTCTCGCCCTTCAGTTCCTTCGCCGCGGCCATCAGGCCGGTGGCAAGCAGCGTGCCATAGGACGAGCCGGACGACTTTGTGAACGCCTGTGCACAGGCCAGCAGCGCCCGGCCGAGATCCTCTGGCAGATCGCCCGCACCGTCAGAGACAAGCGCCATGCCCCGCGTCATGGTGATGCCGAGATCGCCGTCCCCCAGGGCGCCATCAGCCGTGTTCAGCAGATCGGCATCGCGATCCATCGCCGTTTTGAGACGTGCGATGGCGCCCTGAAGCGCGGCCGTGTCGATGCTCAAGACACGCTCCAGAATGCGCAGTCGCAGTGGGCCTTGAGCAACGGCTCCAACTCGGCGTCGAGCTTGCACAGCGTGAAGGACACGCCTGCCATTTCCATGGACGTCGCGTAGCGGCCGACCAGCGGCATCACAATCTCTGCGCCGGCCTCCTCGATCCGGGCCTTCACGACCCGGTAGAGGATGTAAAGCTCTTCCGGCGGTGTCGCGCCGAGCGAGTTCACCAGGACGGACACGCGATCGCCGGAGGCCAGAGGCATATCGGCGAGCAGCCGGTCCATCATCTCGCCCGCGATCTCGTCGGCGGGCTTCAGCTTGCCGCGCCAGACGCCCGGCTCGCCATGGATGCCCATGCCCATTTCCATCTCGTCTTCGCCGATCTCGAAGGTCGGCTTGCCCGCCTGCGGCACCGTGCAGGGCGACAGCGCCGCGCCGATGGAGCGGCAGGCATCGGCCGCCTTCTGCGCGACCGTCGTGACCGCGGCCAGATCGCGGCCCTCTTCCGCCGCCGCGCCAGCGATCTTGAACGCATAGACCATGCCCGCCACGCCGCGGCGCTTCTCGGCCTCTTCCGGCGGGGCGGAGGCCACATCGTCGGCCAGCAGGACGGTGGTGCATTCGATATCGTCGAACTCCACCAGATCGCCCGCCATGTCGAAATTCATGACGTCGCCGCCGTAATTGCCGTAAAGGCGCAGCACCCCTGCACCTCCATTCGCGGCGCGGATCGCGTCGGCCATCTGCTCGGCCGAGGGCGAGGCGAAGATGTCGCCGATAGCGCAAGCATCGAGGAGGCCGGGGCCGACATAGCCCGTGAAGACGGGCAGGTGGCCCGACCCGCCCCCGGTGACAATGCCGACCTTGCCCGCTTTCGCGCCGGAGGCGCGGGCGATCACCTTTCCGCTGTCGCCATGGAGGGCGTAGTGCTCCGGATGGGCCGCGGTCAGACCGGCAAGCATCTCGTCGACATAATCGGCGGGGGCATTGAGGATCTTTTTCATGTCAGACTCCCTGAGAAGGGGCTACCGGCGACGGCGCAGGGCCTGCCAGTCCACCACATTGATGACCATCACGAAGATAAGCAGCGCGCCCCAGATCAGCTCGCGCGCGAAGTTCGACACGCCCAGCATGTTCAGCCCGGAGGAGAGGAACTGCATCGACAGCACGGCGAGGATGACGCCGATCACCCGGCCGTATCCGCCATAGGGGTTCACCCCGCCCAGCACAGCGATCAGAACGGCCAAGAGCAGGTAGGATGAGCCGTAATCCGCTTTGGCGGAGTTCGCGCGGGACATGATGACCAAGCCCGCAACGGCCGAAAACATGCCAGCGATTGTGTAGACCTTGAGGATGATCCGGTCGATGTCGAGCGCGGCGAAGAAGGCGGCGCGCGGATTGGCCCCGAACATCGTCACCTTCAGGCCGAACGGGGTGCGCGTGAGCAGCACATGCAGCGCATAGGCCAGGACCGCAAACAGGATCAGCGGCACCGGGACCCCAAAGACCGTCTCGTTTCCGATCACGGCGATCGCCGTCGGAAAGCCCATCACGGCCGATCCGCCGGTGAACGCGACGGCAAGGCCGGTGAAGACGAGGCCCGCCCCAAGGGTGGCCAGGATCGGGGGCAGCCCGAACTTGGCCACAAGGACGCCGTTGATGAACCCGGCCGCAGCGCCGATGGAGAGGGCGAGCAGGATCGCGAGGCCGAGCCAGAACACGCCGGCCGCGCCCGTCGCCTCGGGCCCTGCCACGTTGGCGAGCAGAAGCGCCGCGGACACCGCCGACAGGTTGGCCACGCCGACAACGGACAGATCGATGCCGCCGGTCATCATGGCAAGGGTCATGGCCAGCGCCAGGATCGCGAACTCCGGGAACTGAAACGCCATTGACGTCATGTTCTGGGCGGACAGGAAGCGGTCCGGCGAGAGCGCCGACATCAAGCCAAACACGGCGACGGCGATGATGAGCAGGCGAAACTCCGGCGAGTTCATGAGGCCGGGCGCGGGGATCTTGGCAACGGACGACATGACCTCTCCTCTATCCCGCGCGCGCCGCGGCGCGTTTGGCCTGATAGGCGGGGATGCCGGTGCCGAGCAGGATCAAGAGACCGATGGTCGCCGTCTGCCAGGAGGAGGGGATGCCCAGAACGATCAGGCTGTTCTGCACCAACACGATCAGCCCCACGCCGAGCAGCGTGCCGGTGATCGTGCCATAGCCGCCCGTCAGCCGGGCGCCCCCCAGAACCACCGCTGCGATCACCGACAGCTCCAGCCCCACCAGCGAGAACGGGTCCGCCATGCGGCCCATGGCCCCGTGCAGGATGCCGGCCAGCCCCGCCAGCGCGCCGACATAGACGTAGACGAAGATCTGCGTCGCCCGGACATTCACGCCGATGCGGCGCGCGCTTTCGACCGAGCCGCCGAGCGCGTAGATCGACCGTCCGAGCATCGTCCGCTGCAGGATGAACCACGTCAGTACGATGACCGCGACGAGCGCGGCGAAGGCCCAGGGCAAAGCGTAGAAGTTGCCTGCTTCCGTCGTGCCCCGCGCCACAACCATCCGGGAAAAGTTGCGCATCTCCGGTGGCAGGGCCGAGATCCGATCCGAGCCCACGAAGGTGAGAAGGAAGCCCCGGAAGATCGACAGCGTCGCCAGCGTCACGATCAGCGTGGGCAACCCGAACCCGGCGATGAAGAGCGCGTTGAACGCCCCGAGCGCGGCGCCGATCCCCATGGATAGCAGGAAGACCAGCGGCCAGGGCATGTCAGGCCAGACACCGAGGGTGAAGATCGTGGTGGCATACATCGCGAAGACGGCCACCGCCGTGAAGCTGACATCGATCCCGCCGGAGACGAGCACGAGCATGCACCCCACGGCGAGAATGCCGATCACGATGGAGGCGCGCAGCAGATCGCTCAGCGTCGTCACGGTGAAAAACAGCGGATCCGCCAGCGTCGCCACCACGCAGAACGCCACGATGACCAGCGCGACAAGGGTTTCGTTGCGCTTCAGCAGATCGCTCATGAGGCCAGCCTGTGGGTCAGGTCTTCCTCGGTCGTGTCCGTCGCGGCGACCTCGTCGACGATGGCGCCCCCCTTCATCACGAGGATGCGGTGACACGTCGCCAACAGCTCCGGCAGGTCGTCGGAAATCACGATGACACCGATCCCCGTGGTCGCCAGGTCGCGGATAATGTCGTGAATGTCAGCTTTCGATCCCACATCGACGCCCACCGACGGCCCGTTCAGGATCAGCACCTGCGGAGCGCGCGCCAGCCATCTGGCCAGCACCACCCGCTGCTGGTTGCCGCCGGAGAGCGATTGCACCGGGGCGCCGATCTCCGGCGCCTTGACCTTCAGCCGTTTCAGCCAGTCGGCGGCTTCGGCCACAAGGCTGTTGCGCTTCAGAAACCCGCCGCTTTCGTGGGCGTCGAGCCGCCCGATGGCCACGTTGCGCACGATGGCCTGGGTGAGAAACAGCCCCTCCGTCAGCCGGTCCTCCGGGACGTACCCGATCCCGGCGTCGGAGGCGGCGATGGGGTCGCCGAGCGCGACGTCCCGCTCGCCGACAGTAAGGCGCCCCGCATCGGGAGAGACCAGCCCGAACAGCGCTTTGGCCAGCGACGTCCTGCCAGATCCCAGCAGCCCGGTGACACCCAGGATCTCTCCCCTTGCGAGCGAAAAGCTCACATCGCGGAACGATCCGTCCTTGGAAAGCCGCGCGACAGTGAGCAGTGGCTCGGCCTGCTCCGGCAGGGTGCCCGGCGTTGTCTCCGGCACGTCCCGGCCGGTCATGTGGAAGGTGAGGGAAGCGGCGTCGAACTCGGCCGCGTCCCCCTCCGCAACCTTCTCGCCGTTGCGCAGAACTACGACTTTTTCTGACACTTCAAGCACTTCTGCCAGCTTGTGCGAGACGAAAATCACCGCCACGCCCTCGTCCTTCAGCTTGCGGATGATGCTCAGTAGACGGCGCACCTCGCGCTCGGTGAGCGCGGTGGTCGGCTCATCGAGAATCAGGAGCCGTGCATCCGAGGCCAGGCCCCGGCAGATTGCCACAAGCTGCTTCTGGGCCACCGGCAGATCCTCGACCCGGGCCGATAGCGGGATATCGACGCCGATCCGTTCCAGCGCCTTCTGCGCCACGCGCTTGGCCTCTCCGCGGGCGTAAAATGTCCGATGCGCGGCCAGCTGGGTAGCGAAGGCGATGTTCTCGGACACCGTGAGGTTCGGAAACAGCGAGAAGTCCTGGAAGATCACCATGATCCCGGCATTTGACGCCGCGCGCGGATCGAGCCGGCCCGCCGAGCCACCGTCGATCAGAATGCCGCCTTCGGTGGGCTGTTCGACCCCGGCAAGGATCTTGATCAGGGTCGATTTGCCCGAGCCGTTCTCGCCCGCAAGGCACACGGCCTCGCCAGGCGCCACGGTGAAGTCCACCCCGGCAAGTGCCGTTACACCGGCATAGCGTTTCACGATCCCGGTCATCTCGATGAACGGGGGAGGCTTGGTGGGTGTCATGGAGCGGGCCCGGAGCGGCGGTCGGCACCGGGGGCACGGTCGCGCCCCCGGCCATAGGTCAGGACGCGATCAGAACGGGTAATCGGCCATGTTGTCGGCGTTCACGTTGACCCAGGCCTGGCCGTAGATCACCTTGCCGTCGAGCGTGACGTTCTCGTAGCCTTCCAGCCCGAGATCCATCCCATCGGTGACTTCCTCGCCGTCCATCACCATCTGCGCGACCTTGTTCATTGCATAGCCGGCGACGGAGGGATCCCAGAAGCCGATGCCGTCCACCGCGCCGGTTTCCAGGTACTGGCCGGCGATGGAGGGCAGGGAGGTGCCGAAGACGCAGGTGGCGTCCTCCATCCCGCGTTCCTCGATGGCAAGGCCGATGCCCGCCACATCGGTGGAGGCCGAACCCTGCATGCCTTTCACGTTCGGGAAGGCGCGCAGCACTTCCTGCGCTTTGGTGTAGGCGTTCTCGGCATCGTCGAACGTCTCGTTCTTGTCGCCGACAAGCGTCATGTTGGGGTAGTTCGCCTCCTGATGCGCGATGGCCCCGTCGACCCACTGGTTGTGCGTCTGCGAGGTCAGCGAGCCGACGAACACGGCGTACTCGCCCTCGCCGCCCATACAGGTGGCCAGTTGCTCCATCAGGTTGGCGCCGAAATCCTCGTTCACGAAGGCTTCGAGGTCGTAGGTCGTGTTCTGCTGGCTGGCCGCCTCGTGGGTAACGACGGCAATCCCCGCCTCCATCGCGCGGCCGAGCACCGGCTCCAGCGCTTCGGGCGACATGGGCACGACCGCGAGCGCGTCGACACCCTGGGCGATCATATCCTCGATCAGCGCCACCTGCTGCTGCGGGTCGGCCTGCGCGGGACCCACCTGGAACGCATTGGCGCCGGTATCGGCCGCATATTGGTTCACGCCCTCTTCCATGCGGTTGAACCACTGAATGCCGGCGATCTTGACCACGGTCGCGATCGACGGGCCGTCCTGCGCCGAGACGGCACCCGCGCCGAGCACCGTCGCGCCGGCAAGGGCCGTGGCCGCCATAAGATGGGTCGTTGTCTTCATGTTGTCCTCCCTGATGCCCGGCTTTCTGCTGAGCTTTCCAGTTCCGCAGGACATGGCCCATGCCCTGCGCACATTCGGTGCGTCGTCCGAAGATTTGCGTGAGATCCGTCGCCCCGCCCTGGCTGCGTTTCGCTCGGCGCGGGCGGGCGCATGGTGCGAATGCCGTTTGCGGATCCTCCCCTCTCCGCTCCGAACCGACGCCGATGCAATAGCGTTTGCAACACTTGTGCAGTCACTGCACTTATGTGAGTATGTCCATTGCGACATAATGGGTCAAGCGGTTTTACCGTCGGCGGATCGACCGACGCACACCCGCCCGGGCCAGGGTCGCACAGCGGCGAGGCGGACGGACTGGGGAGGAGGTCGGCCATGCTTCAAGGACATCACGGCGACGACGACGTGGCACGCGCGGCGTGGCTCTACTACGTCGGCAATCTCAGCCAGCAGGAGGTGAGCGACCGGCTGGGGATCAGCCGGTTCAAGGTGATGCGCATGCTGGCCGACGCGCGGGACCGCGGCATGGTCCGGATCACGGTCGAGCACCGCACGTCGCACACGCTCGCCCTCGCCGACAGACTGGCCCAGGCCTTTGGCCTGGAGGAGGTCCAGGTCGCGCCGGTGCCCGTCGATCCCGCGGATTACGACTATGCCCGCACCGCGGTCGGCATCCTTGCCGCATCCTTTCTGGAGCGCGTCGCATCGGGGGACGGTCCGCTGACCGTGGGCCTGGGATGGGGCAGGACGCTCTCGACCATGGCCGACAACGTGTCCGGCGTGTCCAACCGCAACCTGACCTTCGTGTCGCTGATGGGCTCGGTCACGCATGCCTCGCATACCGCGCCCGGCGAGGTGTGCGTGCGTTTGGCGGAGCAGACCGGGGGCAAGGCCGTTCTCCTTCCGGCGCCCTTCGTGGCCGACGATCCCGAGGCCTGCGCCATGCTTCTGTCGCAGCGTCTGGTCCGGGAAACGCTCGATCTTGCGCGCGGCGCGTCCTACGCGATCATGAGCGTCGGCGAGTGCAGCGAGGGCGCGATCCTGTTCGAATCCGGCCTGTTCACGCCGGAGCAGATGGATGAACTGATGCGCAACCACGTGGTGGGCGATTGCTGCGGCGTCTTTTACACGGCCGACGGTGCAATCGCGGATATTCCCCTGAACGCCTGCACCCCCTGCGTGAAGCCCGGCGAGATGTCGGAGATGGACGTCACCGTCTGCGCCGGCGGCGTCACGAAGGCAACCGCGACCCTCGCCGTGTTGCGCGCCGGTTTCGTGACGCGCCTCCTGGTGGACGAGATCCTGGCGCAACGCCTGCTCGAACTGGCCAGCGCGCGCGATGACGCCGGCCATGCACGTCCATCGCCCCGCGCCGCAGATGCCGTGTCGGAGCCCTAACTCACATACCCCCTGCATCGCAACCAGATGCGGGTTGCAGCGAGCTTGATCCGGGCGAGGGAGCTGTGGTCGTGCTTCTCCTATCGGGTGGCGATGGCCCTGTAATGGTTGAGGTCCAAGAAGAACTGCTCGACGCGGTCCAGCGACGGCGGTGAGGACCGGCGCCGGATCGGGCGGAGGACGGCCTTGGCGCCGAAATAGGCGAGGCGCGGGCACGGGCGGCATCCGCAAGCAGGGTTTGGCCCGTCCTAGCCGGGCTTAGCTTGGCGTCGGGAGTTCGTCCGTCATGGGGCTGCCCGGCCGTCGGCTTCCGCGTCGTCGGCCGGCCGCGCACAGCGGGGACGGTGGGATCTCCGTCGTCAGGTGGCCCCGCGGGCACCCCCTCAGACGGTCTCAGGCCTTGGCGTAGACGCGATCGGCGATTTCGCCCAACAGCGGATACACTTGCGGCCCGCCCGCGATGACCCGGGTGCCCTCTGTGATCGCCAGTTCGGGGTCCAGCGGCAGATGCTGCCCGCCCGCCTCTCCCAGCATCAGGAGCGCGGCGAAGCAATCCCAGGAGTTCATGTGGTCCTCGACATAGCCGAGCAGACGCCCCGCCGCGACATAGGCCAGCATCAGCGCGCCCGAGGCACTGCGGAAGAACATGCCGCCGGGCAGCAGCACCTCGCGCACGAGCGCCGCCGCCTCCTCGCGGTCGGAACGGCCCGACGCGCCCACGGCGACGGAGCCTTCGCTGAGGCTCTGCGCCGCCGACACCCGCATGGGCCTGTCGTTGACGAACGCGCCCGCGCCCCGCGCGGCCCGAAACATCTCGCCGGTCGAGGGGTCGAAGATCGCGCCGACCACCGGCAACCCGTTATGCGTGCAGGCGATCACGCAGCACCAATGCGGTATGCCCCGCACGAAGTTCGCGGTGCCGTCGATGGGATCGATTACCCAGTCATAGCCGCTCGACCCGACAACGCGGGCGTATTCCTCGCCGACGATTCCGTCATCGGGATAGCGCTCCGAGATGGCGCGGCGCACCAGATCCTCGGTCATCCGGTCGGCATCGGACACGAGATCCTGATGGCCCTTGCTCTCGATCGTCAGACTGTCGAGATCGCGAAACCGCTCCAGGGCGAAAGCCCCCCCGGCGCGCGCCGTCGAAACGGCGAACTCCTGCCGAAGCGTAAGGGTCTGATCTGTCATGCTTACCTCAGCTCCGCCGCCGTGTTGCCGCCGTCGACTGTCATGATGTGGCCGGTCGTCCGCTCCGAACGGGCCAACGCGATGAAGGCTTCCGCCACATGGCGGACCTCCACCTCCTGCCCGAGAAGGTTGCCGCCCATGTATTCGCGCTCGCTCAGGCCCCGCGCCTGGGCCCGCTGCGCGATCATCTCGTCCGTGACGATGCCGGAGCGGATGCGGTCCGGGTTCAACCCGTTCACCCGAATGCCCGCGCCGCCAAGCTCCAGAGCCAATTGCCGGACAAGGAAGAACGTCGCCGCCTTCGGCAGGCCATAGGCCCCGAACCCTTTGCCGGGATTGACCGATTGCTTCGACACATTGAAGAGCATCTGCCCGCCGATCCCCTGCGCCTTCATCACTTCGGCGGCGGCCCGGGCCATGGTGAGATGGGCGAAGAAGTTGATCTCGAACGAGCCCCGGATCTGATCCATCGGCATCGTGAGGATGTCGCCCTGCGGCGCGACCCCAGCGTTGGAGATCAGAATGTCGAGGCCGCCGAAGCGCTCCACCACCTGTCCGATGGCCTGTTTGCCGGCGCCGGGCGCTGTGAGATCCACCGCGACGGGGTAGGCGCCGAACTCCGACGCCGCCTTGGTGCAAGCTTCGGTGTCGCGGTCGATGATGGCGACGGCCGCGCCCAGGGCCGCGAAGGCGCGCGCGGTGGCCACTCCGATGCCCGAGGCGCCGCCGGTGACCGCCACGATCTGCCCGGTGAAGGGCTTGTCGGTCGATCTGCTCAGCTTCGCCTGTTCGAGCGACCAGTATTCCATCTCGAAGAGCGCGTCCTCCGGCACCGGGTGGAACCCGCCCGCGGCTTCGCCCAGCGTCATCACCTCGATGCTCTGCTCGGCGATGTCGGAGGCGGCCGCGGCCGCTTTGGCGTCTTTGCCGACCCCCACGAGGCCCACCCCTGCAACCCACACGACGCAGGGATGGGGCTCCAGCAGCGTCTTGCCGCCGCCGATCCGGGCGTTCTGCGCTTCGAATGCGGTGCGATAGGCGTCCGCGAAGGCGTCCACCTTGGTCTGGAGTGTCTCCGGCGCGGCTACGTCGGCCTCGGTCAGAACCAGCTTCGGCCCCTTGGTGCGGATCACGTGATCGGGGGATGCGGGCCCGCGATGGGCCAGGGTTTCCAGATCGTCCCGCGCCAGAAACTCCGCGACATCCTGACCGGAGCGTATATCGGTCACGACTGGCCTGGCCGAGACGCCATTGTGATCGCCCCGCACCCGTGCGATGGCGCCGCGCAAGCGGGGAAGGACGGTTTGCGCCAGGGCCGGGGTCAGCGCATCGCGGCGCCGCTGCACCGTGGCGTCGAAGCGGCGCCCGGACGCGCGGTCCGCCAGCCAGTCCTCCACCGCGTTGGTGTGCTCGATCACCCGATCGTAGCTTTCGCGGACCGTGTCGCCCCAGGTGAAGTGCCCATGTTGCAAAAGGACAAGCCCCTCGCAGTCCGGTTGCGCCTCGAATACATCGGCGGCGACCTTGGCGAGATCGAAGCCCGGCATGATGAACGGGACGATGGCCAACCGGCTGCCGAAGATCTCGCGCACCGCATCCTCCGCCTCGGGCAGGTTGGCTAGCACCAGAAAGGCCGTGGCATGGGTATGGTCGACGACGCGGTGCGGCAGATATCCGTGCAGCAGCGTTTCAACCGACGGGTTCGGCGCGCTCGTGTCCAGAAGGTTCGCACGCTGGATGTTCACCATGTCCTCGTCCGACAGGCGCTCCAGCGGCCGCAACTCCCGCAGCGGGGCGAGCCTGACACCGGGCAGCCCGGGGGCCTCCAGCGTGTCGAGGTCCCAGCCGGAGCCCTTGATGTGCAGGATGTCCTCCATCTCGCCGAAGAGATTGGCGCGCGAGACCTTGATCGAGGTGTTGCCGCCGCCATGCATCACAAGGTCCGGATCGGCGCCGATCAGCCGCGAGGAATAGACCCTCAACGCCAGCAGCCTGTCCGCAGGATCTGGCCCGGCGCCCTCTTCCCAAGCGTTGGCGTCGGCGTCGTTCCACAGATTCTGGCGCATGGTGATCGTCCTTCTCGCCGGGCGGTTAGAGGAGAAACCGCCCGGTCTGTCAAACCCGCTTCGCGAGGGGCGGGACGATCGCGTCAGCAAATGCCGCAGCCGGGTGCGGGCGGGCCCGGTTCTTCAGCGATTCGGCCGCCGCTCGGGGAAGAGATCCAGCAGCCCCTCCTCGCTGGCGGCGGCGATGCCGCGTTCGGTGACGAGGCCCGTGACGAGCCGCGCCGGCGTGACGTCGAAGGCGGGGTTGCCGCCCGGCGTCTCTGGGGGCGAGATCCGGACCCAGGCGGTTTCCCCATTCTCGAGGGCGCCGTAAACGTGGGTCACTTCGCGCCCGTCGCGCTCCTCGATGGGGATCTCGGCCACCCCGTCTCGCACCGTCCAGTCAATGGTCGACGAGGGCAGCGCCACGTAGAAGGGCACGCCGTTGTCGTGCGCCGCCAGCGCCTTCAGGTAGGTGCCGATCTTGTTGCAGACATCGCCCTGGGCCGTCGTCCGGTCCGTTCCCGTGATCACCATGTCGACCTGTCCGTGCTGCATCAGGTGGCCGCCCGCATTGTCGACGATCAGATGATGCGGGATGCCTTGGCTCGCCATTTCCCACGCCGTCAACTGCGCGCCCTGGTTGCGCGGGCGGGTCTCGTCGACCCAGACATGCACGTCGATCCCTTCGGCCACGGCCTGGTAGACGGGCGAGGTCGCCGTGCCCCAATCGACGGTCGCGAGCCAGCCCGCATTGCAATGGGTAAGGATGTTCACCGGCTCGCCGGGCGGCTTGCCCGCGGCGATCTCGCGGATCACCGACAGCGCGTGCTGCCCCAGCCTGCGGTTCGCCTCGACGTCTTCCTCGCAGATCTCGTCCGCCCGGCTCAGCGCCGCCGCGGCGCGCTCTTCCTCGGCCCGCGGGGTCAGGCGCGTTTTCAGGTCGTCGAGCGCCCAGCGCAGGTTGATCGCCGTGGGCCGAGTGGCATGCAGAACCTCCCAGGCCTCGGCCAGGGAGGCATCGGAGGGGTCGCGCGCCATCTGCAGCGCCAGGCCGTATCCGGCCGTCGCCCCGATCAGTGGCGCCCCCCGCACCCACATGTCCCGGATGGCGCTGGCGAATTCCTCCAGGCTGTCCAGCGTGACGATGCGAAACTCATGCGGCAGCCAGCGCTGATCGATGATGCGCACCTCGCCGCTGTCCGGATCGCGCCAGATCGAGAGGTAATGGGTGTCTCCCACTTTCATCGGCCAACCTCCGGCTGCGACTGACGGGCCATGGCAAGCACCTGATCCATGCCGCCGATCCGGGCCCGGCCCAGGACGAGCGCCCGCCCAAGGCGCAGCGACCGTTCCTCCAGCGGCGCCCGCACGCCAGGGTCCTCGATCTCCTCGAACTCGGCGATATGGGCTAGGCCCAGGATCCGGCGGTGCATTTCGATCCCGGCGAAACCCAGAAGGTCGCGCTGGATCTCGCCCAGGACATGGGCCAGCGCGGCTTCGGATGCGTCGCCATGCCCCTGATCTTCGTACAGGGCGGCCGGATAGAGCATTCCGGTCCGCTCCGTGCGCCACAGGTAGGCGAATTCTTCGCAGAACGCGCCCCACGTCTCGGCGATCGTGTCGAGCACCCAGGCCTGGTAGGCGGCGCAGTCCTCGGCGTCGGTGATGTGTCCGGGCAGGGCATGGTAGGCCATGAGGTAATTGCCGATCATCATGCCGATGTCGAAGCCGAGCGGGGCGTAGAATGCAAACTCCGGGTCGATCACCCGGGCCTCGTCGGCCGTGACCATCACCGATCCGGCATGCAGATCGCCATGGCAGAGCGTCTCTGCGCGCGCCGCGAAGGCGTGTTTGAGGTGCTGCGCTTCGATCTTGAGCGCCTGATCCGCGCGCAGCTCGGCCACCACCGCATCCAGATGCGGCGCGGTGTGGCGGTTCAGCTCGGCGGCGTAGTACGGGTCGGTGAAGACCAGCTGCTCGGTAATGTCACAGAGCTCCACATTGCCGGCAAAAAGGGCCACGTCCTCCTTCTTGGCACCCGCATTCATTGACAGATCGGAGCCCCGGAACGCCGTCCGCGCGCAGAACCGGCCGAGCGTGCCGCCGAGATCGGCCACCCTGCGCCCGGCCATCATCTGCCCCCGCAGGATGATATGCGGCGTGAGCCGCTCCATCACGATCAGCGCCTGTTCCTCGTCGAAATGCAGGATGTCCGGCACCCGGCCCGGATCGCGGGCCGCCTGGCGCGTCAGGGCGTGGTACTCGAAGAACGCGCGTTTCAGCGGCAAGGGCCAGCTGTCGCCCACCAGCCGCACATAGGGCAGCGCCTGTTTGACGATGACAGAGCCCGCCGGCCCCTCGACGATGAAGACGAGGTTCAGGTTTCCGTCGCCCACCTCGCTCACCGACCAGGCCTCCGGATCCGGCCCCACATGCGTGCGCAAGGCGGCCAACTGGCCGAGGCGTCTGGGCAGCGCGTCGGGCGTAAGCGGTTGATATGCCGTCACGGTGTCCTCCCTCACCTGCGCCGACGCTAGGCGCTGGCCGGGGCGGGTGTCAACGCGCGGTGCCCGTCTCAGGGATAGGGCCGCTCTCAGGCAGAGGGCCAGGCTCAAGCATAAGGCACATCCTCGATATAGAGCGGCGGGGCGAAGCGCTTTCGCGGCGGGGCGGCCTTCTCGGCGCGCACAAAGAGCGTCTCGCCACGATCCGCCGTCGGAAACCCCGGAAGAGGCAGAAACTCCGGCGCGACCCCATAGTCGCGCGTCACCGCGCCCGTCACGCGGAAGCCGGCGGCTTCCAACGCCGCGCCGAGCTCCTCCATCAGGTATTCGCGCGCATGGATGTGGTTGCGGGCTTTCGCCGGATCGCCGGAATACACCGCCCAGCGGTTCGGTGGGCGCTGCCGCAGCGCCTGATAGACGGTGAACCACGCGCCCGCATTGGGCGTCGTCACGACGACGAAACCGCCGGGCCTCAACACGCGGTTGATCTCGATCAGGCAGTGGAAGGGATCGATCACGAAGTGTTCGATCACCTCGCAGAGCAGCACCCCGTCGACGCTGGCATCCGGATAGGGCAGCCGATCGCGTTCGTAGTCGATCGACAGGATCTCAACCGTCTCGATCTCCCACCGCTTCAGCCGCGCCACCGGCACGTTATGGATGGAGGGGCCGCCGATATCGATCACGCGCTGCGATCCGTCCCCTCCCTGCGGCACCATCAGATAGGTCTGCAGGTAGCGGACGGTGTGGGTTCTGGCGTGCTCGCGATCTTCGGGCTCCGCGATGGCGTCGATCTCGGCGCGGATCAGATCCAGCGCGGCGGCGGCGTCGGGTGCTTCGCAGGTCAGGGCCTCCAGCAGCCTGGCGCGATAGGCCGCCGCGGTGTCGCCGTCGGCGTGCACCTGGCCGGGCCGCACGGTGCCTGTGTCGCGGGCCCCGTGCGGTGTGCCGGGCCTCTCCGCCGGGGCGGGCGTTGCGTGGCGCAGCGCCGTCCAGAAGCGACGAAGAGCGGACATGTCGGGTTCCTCCGGTGAGATGGATGGGCCCGTATCACGTCCCCGGGCGGAGTGCGAACCGCTCGCGGCTTGACGGGCGCCCGGGATTGCGCCACTCGACCCCGCCATGATCCCCGAACACCGCCTCAGAGAAATCACCGACCGGTTCGCCTTTCTGGAGGCGAAAATGGCCGAAGGCGCCGACGCCACCGAAATCGCGACGCTCGCGCGCGAATATGCCGAGCTGAAGCCGGTGGTCGCGGCGGTGGAGGCCTGGCGCGCCGCGCGCAGCGGCCTTGCCGATGCCGAGGCGCTGCTCGAAGATCCCGACATGGCCGAACTGGCGCGCGAGGAGATCGCCGATCTGGAGGCCCGCCTGCCGCAACTGGAAGCCGATCTGCAGATCGCCCTGCTGCCCCGGGACGCCGCCGACGCGCGCTCCGCCATGGTCGAGATCCGCCCGGGGACGGGCGGCGAGGAGGCGGCGCTGTTCGCCGCCGACCTGCTGCGCATGTACCAGCGCTACGCCGAGGGGCAGGGCTGGGGGTTCGACATCGTCGAGGCGCAGGAAAGCGAGCTTGGCGGCCTGCGGGATGCCGTCGTCCATGTCACGGGTGAGGGCGTGTTCGCGCGGCTGAAATACGAAAGCGGCGTGCATCGGGTGCAGCGTGTGCCCGAAACCGAATCCGGCGGCCGGATCCACACCTCGGCCGCGACCGTGGCGGTTCTTCCGGAGGCCGAGGAGGTGGAGATCGACATTCCCGCCTCCGATATCCGGATCGACACGATGCGCGCATCCGGCGCCGGGGGGCAGCACGTCAACACCACCGATTCGGCCGTTCGCATCACCCACCTGCCCACCGGCCTCGTCGTGACCTCTTCGGAGAAGTCGCAGCATCAGAACAGACGGCTTGCCATGGCCGTTCTACGTGCCCGTCTCTACGATCTCGAACGCGGTCGCGCAGACGACGCCCGCGCCGCGGACCGGAAAGCACAGGTCGGCTCCGGCGACCGATCCGAGCGCATTCGCACCTACAACTTCCCCCAGGGCCGCATGACCGATCACCGTATCGGCCTCACCCTCTATCGGCTGGGAGAGATCCTGCAGGGCGATCTGACCGAGGTCGTCGACGCACTGGCCGCCGACGATCAGGCGCGCAAGCTCGCCGATATGGGATCCGCGTGAGGCCGCCATGCCCAAGGCGCCCGTGATCGCCCGGGCCCAGCCCGGCCGGGGGCGGCGATGACGACGCTGGCCGACGCGCTGGCTGCCGCCACCGAACGCCTGGCGGCCGCTGATGTGCCGGAGCCGGCCGGGGATGCCCGCCGCCTGCTGGCCCACGCCATGGGGCTCGAGGCCGGCCGGCTGACCCTGCACCTGCGCGAGTCGCTGCCGGCGGAGGCCGCCTCCCGGTTCGAGGCCGCGCTGACTGCCCGGGCCGCCCGGCGGCCCGTCTCTCACATCACCGGCGCGCGCCTGTTCTGGGGCCGCCGCTTCCGCGTGACCGCGGATGTGCTCGACCCCCGCCCCGAAACGGAGACGCTGGTCGCCGCCGCGCTCGAGGCGCCCTGCGCCCGCATCCTCGATATCGGGACGGGTTCGGGCATCCTTGCCATCACGCTTCTTGCTGAGACGCCCACCGCCACAGCCGTGGCGACCGACATCAGCCCGGCCGCCCTGAACGTCGCCGAGAGCAATGCCGCGACGCACGGCGTGGCGCACCGGCTCACCTTGTTAGAGACGACCTGGGCGGAGGGGGTCTCCGGCCCGTTCGATCTGATCGTGTCCAACCCGCCCTACATCGCCCGGGCCGACATGGCAGGCCTCGCGCCCGAGGTGCGCGACCACGAGCCGCCGATCGCCCTGACCGACGGCGGCGACGGCCTCGGGGCCTACCGTGCCATCGCGACACAAGCGCCCGGGCTTCTGCGGCCCGGCGGGCGGCTGATGGTCGAACACGGGGTCGGGCAGGCCGGCGCGGTGTGTGCGATTTTTGCCGCTGCGGGCCTTGAATCTCTCCGCCTGCGTGCCGACCTCGATGGCAGGGAACGGGTGGTCATCTGCTCCCTTCCGTCCGGCCCGGCTGCGCCAGACCTCTGAATAACACACAGTTTCGTCGTTTTTGACTTGTCATGCGCGCTGGGACGTGACATCTCCAACTTCAAGGCGGGCGCGCAGGGCGCTCCTGCTACGTGCCATTGACAAGCAATGACAGATCAGCGGTTGGGGAGTTGTTCCCGTCTCCACCGGGCACGATGCTTAACATCCAAACGGTCCAATACCCGCAACAAGGCGGAATACAGTTCTAATGAGATCATCCAAGTCACGCTCGCGTTCCAAGGCGAACCGTTCGCGGTCCATGGGCAATATCACCAACCGCGTGTTCGACAGTTCGGGCCCCGAAGGCAAAGTGCGCGGGACACCGCAGCAGATCATCGACAAATACGCCCAGCTCGCCCGCGACGCGCAACTCGCCAATGACAGGGTGGCGGCGGAGAACTTCCAGCAGCACGCCGAACACTATGCGCGCATGCTCGGCGATGCGCAGCGGGAAATGGAAGCGCGCCGCGAACAGCAGCAAAACCAGCAAGGTGGCCAGAACGGCAACCAGAATGGCGGTCAGAACGGGGCGCAACACCCCGGTCAGGCGGGCGCGCAGGGTGGGGGCCAGCCCATCGGTCAGACCGGCGGGCAGCCGAACGGGCAGAGCGGGGGCCAGCCGAACGGACAGAGCGGGGCACAACCCACGGACGCGCCGCGCCCCTCTGCCGGTCAGCAGGATGGCAGTCCGGCAGCGATGGAGGCGGCCGATGGCAGCCCCGCCGCCGAAGTCCAGGTTGAGAGTGACCGCGCCGCACCGGGCGAGCCCGGTGCCGACGCCACGGACAACGCCGAAGCAGGCAAGCCCAGCCGCAGCCGCAGAGCGCGCACCCGGGCAAAGGCGCCCACGACGCCGCCCGCCGATGCGCCCGCAAAGGCCCAGTCGGACGTTCTGGAGGTCGCGCCGGGCGCAGAGCCCGGGGACAGCACCCTGGTCGAAACGCCGGAGAGTGCGCCGAAGCCACGGCGCAGCCGCTCCCGCGCGAAGCCCAAGGCGGATGCCGCGGAGACCGGCCCCGACACCGCCGACGGCGCGCCTGCAGCCGGCAACCAGGATTCCAGCGAGGCCGCCGAGTAGGAGCGAAGCGCCGCAAGCCCCACGCTGCCGCCTCTGCACCGGCGGACGCAGGTCCAACCGGGCCAAGCGCTCGATAGGTGGACTTATGCACCTTGCCGAGCCGCGCGACACACGCGCGGGCTCAATCCTTAGCGACCTCGCCACGTTGGCCCCGGACGTCCGGCTCGCAGAGGCGCCCGTCTGCTCCCCCCATGCCAATCTGGGCGGCTCCCCCGCCCGGACACGTGCCACCCTTCACCCGGCGCTGTTTTCCCGCGCCGCGACGGCCCGGGCCAGCGCGGCGAACCCCACGATGTCGATCCGCTCCGCCCGCGCGGTGGGATCGAGACCCGCCGCCTCGATCAGCGCTGTCACATCGCCCCCAAGCCCCTTCAGGGCGGCCCGCAGCATCTTGCGCCGCTGGTTGAACGCCATCGCGACCACGCGGGTCAGAACGCCCGGATCCGCCGGTGCCCGCGGCTCCCGCAGCGGACGGATATGAACGACGGCGGAATGCACCTTGGGCGGCGGGATGAACGTCTCGGGCGGCAGCGTCAGAGCGATCCGGGCCTCCGCGCGCCACTGCGCCAGCACCGCCAGGCGGCCATAGGCCTTGCTGCCGGGCCTGGCCACGATCCGGTCCGCAACCTCGCGCTGAAACATCAGCGTGGCAGAGGTCCAGAACGGCGGCCACGTTTCGGGCGTCAGCCAGCGCACCAGCAGCTCGGTGCCCACACTGTAGGGCAGGTTCGCCACGATATGGATGGGAGGGGCGAGAGAGGCGCCCGGATCGACATCGAGCGCATCCCCCTGAACCACGTCCAGCCGGCCGGGATACGCCTCGGCGATCTCGGCCAGCGCGGGCAGGCACCGGGCGTCTTTCTCCACGGCCAGAACGCGCCCCGCCCCCTCCGCCAGCAGCCCGCGTGTCAGGCCGCCCGGCCCCGGGCCCACCTCCAGCACCGAGGCGGCGGACAGATCCCCCGGAATGCGCGCAATCCGCGCGGTCAGATTGAGGTCCAGCAGAAAGTTCTGCCCCAACGCCTTGCGCGCCGACAGGTCGTGCGCGGCGATCACCTCGCGCAGCGGCGGCAGTCGGTCCACGGCGCTCACGCCGCGCAACCGAGCCGCCGCCGCCGGTCCGCCCGGCCGCGTCCGCCCCCCAAGGCGGCTCCGCCCGCCCGCCTATCGGCTTCCCGCTCTGTTTCATCTTGCTTCAAGTATCCCGGGGGGAGCCGAAGGCGGGGGGCTGGCCCCCCCTGCACCCCGGTTGTGCGGCGCGGCGCGGCAGGCTCCGAGCGCGGCGTCACGTCCGGCCCCGGACCGCGGCCATCTGCGCGGCCATCTCCAGCGCCGCGATCAGGCTCGTAGGATCGGCAATTCCTTGGCCGGCAATGTCGAACGCGGTGCCATGGTCCGGCGAGGTGCGCACGAACGGCAGCCCAAGTGTCACGTTCACGCCGCCCGCGAAGTCGATGGTCTTGATCGGGATCAGCGCCTGATCGTGGTACATCGCGACGGCGGCATCGTAGCGCTCCCGCGCGGCGGCGTGGAACAGGGTGTCGGCGGAATGCGGCCCGCTCACCTCGATCCCCTCGGCCCGGAGCGCTTCGAGCACGGGCCCGATCGTCTCGATCTCCTCGCGACCCATGGCGCCGCCCTCGCCGGCATGGGGGTTCATTCCCGCCACGGCGATCCTGGGCGCCGCGATTCCGAAATCGCGGATCAACCCGTCCCGGGTGATCCGGATCGTGTCGGCCAGAAGCGCCGGGGTCAGCGCCGCGCGCACCTCCGACAGGGCGATGTGGATCGTCGCGGGGACCACGCGCAGTTCCGGGCAGGCGAGCATCATCACCACGCGGTGGACCCCGGCCAGCGCCGCGAGGAACTCGGTATGGCCGGGATGGGTGAAGCCTGCGCCATCCTGTAGAGCTTTTTTGTGGATGGGCCCGGTCACCACGCCCGAAACGGCCCCCTCCTGGGCCAGTCGCACCGCCCGCTCGATCACCGCGATCACCTCTGCCGCGTTCGCCGCTGAAGGCTGCCCGGGCGTAGCGGGCGCCGGGAACGGATGGGCCAGAACGGGCAGGGCGGTTTCGGCCACCTCGGCCGCGCGCCCGGGCGCGTCGATCTCCTGCACCGGGGTCCCGTTCGGAAGGTGGGCCGGATCGCCGATCCAGGCAAAGGGCACGCGGCCGCGCAGCCGGTCCCAGGCCGTTGCGGCGATCTCCGGTCCGATCCCGGCGGGCTCGCCGCAGGTCAGCGCCAGCGGCACGGCGGCCGTGCTCATCGCTCGCGAATGATCGCGTCGGCGCGCAACTCGGCCAGATAGCCGTCGGCATAGGCTGCGAGACGCTGATCGATCAGCCCGCGGCGCACTGCGGCACGGTCGAGTTCCTCGTCGCGGATCTCGGTGCGGCCGCAGAGCATCAGCACGATCTGCACCCCCTCGCGGACGATTGCTGTGGACACCTCGCCCTCGTCGAGCTTGTCGAGCTCGAAGCGCAGCTCCTGCGGAATGTCGCCCTGGGCGCGGGTCTCGATCACCAGCCGTTCGTCCGGCTGGCCCAGGTTCACACCATAGAGATCGTCGCAGGTGTCGACGCGCGCGACGACGCGTGCGGCCTCCTGAGAGGCTGCGGGCGTGCCGCCGCCCGGGATCAGATAGCGGGCATATTCAAGGCTGACATTGGTTGCCTCGGCCAGCCCGGTTTCGCGCAACTCGCGCAGCTGAAAGATGGCGATGGCGCCGGGCAGCGGCACCGGTTCGCTCACCTCGCCAGGGCTGAGGGTCAGCACCTGCGCGCGCAGCTGCGGCGGCAGATTGGCGATGGCCACGGGGTTGGAGACGCGCCCCCCGGCCGTCCGCGTCGGCGCGGCGGACACCCGCTGCGCGGCCTCGCCGAAGGCAGCGGTCGTGCGCACGGTGCGCGAGATCTCGTCGGCAAGCTCTTCGGCGCGGGCCTGTTCCTCGGGGTTGCGGGCCGGGATGATGATCTCCGAGATCAGAACCTCCGCTCCGCCACGCCGCGAGGTGAGCGCCAATGCACGATCCACTTCCGCCTCGGTCACCTGGGCGCGCGGGCCGAACCGCGAGGCGACGACCTCGCGCCACGACACGCCGGCGCGGACGAACTCGCGAAAGGTCTCCTCGGCGACGCCCGCGGATTCGATCTGGGCCACGAACTCTTCGGTCTCCAGATCGACGCGTCCGGCAAACTCCGCCATGCCGGCCTCGACCGCCTCCTCCGGGATGGTGATGCCGAGAAGCCGCGCCGCGCCGAGTTGCAGCCGCTCGTCGATGAGCGCGCGGCGCGCCTCGTCCGGCAGGTTGCCGGGGCTCCGGAACAGCCGCAGGATCTGCTCGCGCTGCTCCAGCTCCCATTCCGTGATCGCCAGATTGTTGACCGTGATCACCGGACGGAAGGGGTTGGACTGGGCGGTACCAGCCACGGGTACAACCATTGCGGCGACAAGCGCAGCGGCTGCGAGGGCGCACCGTATCGGTGAGGAGATCCTGAGCGTCATGATCGGCGTCGAAATTCTGTTGCGGGCGGCACCGGTGCCGCGTGGGGACTGTCTATGGCACGGCGCGTCCGCTGCCAAGCCGCCCCCGTCACGCGGGGGCCGCCCTTACGGCTGCGCAGGTCAGCGGATACACCGGCGCGGCCGCGGGCGGGGGCCGTCATCGGTGCCGCCAAAGCCCGCCAGGGCGATCTCGAAGGTGAAGCTCTCGGAGGGATCGCTCTGATCGGCCGACGTGAACCGCTGCCGCCAGCCGAAATCCATCGTGACGCATTCGGTGCGGAACTCGATCCCCAGCTCGGTTTCGGCGGCGCGGTTGCGGTCCAGGTCGTAGGCGATGTCGGCCTCGGCCTGCCACCGGTCGTTGACGCGGAACGCACCGTCGATCCGCCACTGGTTGACGGTCTCCGCGCGCCCTTCGCGGGGGGAAGGGGCAAGCCACGCATAGCTTCCCGCAAGATCCAGACGCTCGCCCCGCCATCCCAGGCGCGTCTCCAGCCGGTCCGCGCTCAACTCGTCGTCGAAAAGGGTCGTGGACGACAGGGTCAGGCTTGGCGCCAGGCCAAGATCCAGTGACAGCAGCCAGTCCGACGAAGTGCCGTCGAAGGCCGAGTAGCCATCGAACTGTCCCAGATCCTCGGCGCGCAGCACCCGCCCCGCGGTCACGCCGAGCGACCAGCCATCGGGATTGGTGAAGGTGTAGCTGACCCCGAGATTGGCGCGCAGTCCGGCTTCCACCTCGTCGTAGGCGGGAAAGCGCGACAGCGCGAACAGATTGGCGCGGTCGAGCTCGAGCTGCACGCTCTCCTCCACCGGGCGCTCCGTCACAGCGTCGTCCGGCACCCAGACGACCTGCGCGACCGGCTCGATCAGATGCGCCGCCCCGCCCCGCCCGGCCCGCGCCCAGGGCCAGCGCAGTTCCACCGCCGCCGCCGGGATCACGCGCCCGCCGGTATCGGGTGCGGAACTGTCGTTGCCGAACGTCGTGTATTCGGCCAGCAGGCTGGCCTCGGAGGCCAGCACGATCCCGGCCGGGCCCACCGTATCGGCGCGCCAGCCCAGCCGGGCCGTCAGTCGGCCGACATCGCGGCCGATCAGGTCGGACTCGGAGGGGCGTTCGTGCCCGTGCGCCGTCAGCTCGAAGGTGGCGACGCCGGGCACGACACCGGGGTCGAAGCGGCGCGCCCATAGCACATCTGCCAGGAGCGACGGACGCGTCTCGCTGCTCCAATCCGAGCCGGGCACGTTGAAATAGATGGTTTCGGCGCCAAAGAACTGGTCGCGCTGCCCGCGTGTGATGGCCAGGGCGCTGTCCAGGCGGTTTTTGCCCGAGATCGCGTAATCGTCGAGGTAATCGCCATCCGAGGCGGCTTCGACGTCGAAGCGAAGCTGGTAGTCGCGGGGCAGGCGGAACTGGCCCTCTCCGAACACGAAGCCCCGCGTTTCGCCCGGCCTGAGATCGTCGCGCGACAGGGCGCCTTCGAACTCGATGTCGCCGCTCCGGAAGGCGCGCCGGTAGCGCGCCTGCAGCGATGCGGATGGCCCGGTGGTGACCCAGGGGGTCAGCAGCAGATCGCTCCACGGATTCAGGGCGATGAAATAGGGAACCTTCACGCCGGCGCCGAGCTCCGTCGATCGGGTGACCTGCGGCACCAGAAAGCCCGTGGCGCGCTCAAGGCCCGGCCCGGGGAGACGCAGCTGTGGCGCGTAGAACACCGGCACGCCATAGATCTCCAGCCGGGCATCGTCGAAGTAAAGCTGCTGCTCCAACTCATCGCTGACCACGCGGGACGACCGGATCTGCCACAGCGGCACCGGATTGGCCGCGCAGACCTCGCAGGAGGACGCAACCACGTTGTTCAGTTGCAGATAGCGGCCATCCACGCGGTTGATCTCGGGCGAGGCAAGCTGCAACTGCCGGTTCAGCACGACCCGGGCCGAACGCAGGAGCCCATCCGTCAACGAGGGCGAAAGCTCCGCCGCCGTGGCCAGCAGAACGGCGCGGTCGCCCGTCGTGAGCACGATGGGGCCTTCGATCTCCAGCGTGTCGGCGTCCTGGTCGTAGATGATGCGCGATGCGGTCAGGCGCGTGTCACCCTGCAGCGCTTCCACGTCGCCCGTGGCGACGAGGCGCCCTGCGCCGTCGATCTCCACGTTGTCGGCCAGAAGGGTCGCGGGCTCGGAGCCGTCCGCAAACCCGAGATCGTCCTGCGCCGATACCGGGGCGGCGGCCAGCAGCGCCAGCAGCAGGGCTCCGGCGAGCCGCGTCATCCGTCCTCCAGATGCAGCAGAAGCCCCAGCGACAGCAACACGGCCGCGATCGGCGGGGCCCAGGCCGCCAGCATGATCGGGATCTGGCCGTTTTCGCCGAGGATCTGCGCGAAGTTGCGCACGAAGTAGATGCCGAAGCCCAGCAGCAAGGCCATCAGCACCATCTGCCCGGTGCGGCCGAACCTTGTGTGGCGCATCGTGAACCCGGCGCCCACCATCACCATGCCGGCCAGGAACAGCGGCATCGCCAACTCCATCTGGAACCACACCCGGTGCATACGTGCCGAAAAGCCGGCCTCCGTCAGATTGGCGATGTAGTCCGGCAGGTCCCAGATCGGCACGCTTGCCGGTATCCCGAAGCCGTCGACGATCTGCTCTCGCGTCAGCGTCGAGGGCAGCGCGTAGCGTTCCAGGATGTCGGCCTCGGATTCCGGGTTGGTCTCTCTCAGCGGCCAGATCTTGACGTCCTTGAGCTGCCATGCGCCGTCGGCCAGGCTTGCCTGCTGCGCCTCGATCCGGCGGATCGGGCCCGGATCCGGCCCGTCCGCGGGTGCAAACTCGATGAACGTCACGTTGTAGAACGTCGTCGCTTCAGAGTTGGCCTGCGCCGCCCGGATCACGGTTTGCCCTTCCGCGCCGCCTTGGCGGAGCCACAGCCCCTCGCGGCTGATCGAAAGCGCCGAGCTTGTGCCGGAGGACAGCTCCTCGGCGCGCATGTCGTAGCGCTGCATCGTGGCGGCCACGATCGGGTTGATCATGGCGACCCCCACGATGCCGATCAGTACCGCAACGCCGACCGGCGCCACGAGCGCCCGCAGGGCGGACCGCCCCGCGGCCCGCGTCACCACCATCTCCGAGGTCCGTGCCAGGTTCAGGAACAGGGCGATCGTGGTCAGGATGACGATCAGCGGGAGGATACGATAGAGGAGCTGCGGCATCGTCAGAAGCGCAAGCTCCAAAGCGCCGGAGAGGGCGATCTCGGAGGAATCAAAGCGCCGGAGCTGTTCGACCATGTCCAGCAACGTGATCATGAGGGCGAAGATCGCCGTCATCCCGGCAAAGGCCATCAGGAACTTGCGGGCAAAGTAGAGGTGCAGCTTCATGGCGCCACCGCGGGCTCGTCGGCCGCCCGCCAGCGCCATGCCGGCCGCGCCGCGATCCAGAGCATCGCCAGCGCCGCCACGAGCCCGCCGACAAAGGGCGCGTAGATCAAGGGCCAGAGCGCCGGCTCGCGCCGCGCGGCGTCGGCGACGGCATTCTCGCCGACCTGAACGACGATGATCAGGCCGACCGCCAGCCCGATCTGCCGCCAGATCCCAAAGCGCGAGAAACCGCCGAGTTGCAGCGCAGCAAAGCCCAGAAGCGCCGCAATCGCGGGCGTGAAGGGCTGAACGACACGCAGGTGAAACTCGTAGAAGAAGTCGGACGGGTCCTTCCGCGTCTCCGCCAGGGCCTGCGCCGTGGGCGCAAACAGTACCTGCGTCGGATACTCGCGCACATCGCGCCGCCCGCGCCCGGCATCCCCTGCAAGCGTGGTCAGATCGTAGGCGAAGCTCTCGAACACGGTCGTCGAGAGCTGTTCGATGGGCGCGTCGTAGGTCTGCGCCGATCCATCGAGCATCACCAGGGCCGGGTTGCCGGTGGTCTCGTCCCGGACGAGGAAGCCCTCGGCCGCCGTATAGGTCGTGCGGCTTTCCGGGGTGCGTGCGTCGGACAGAAACACGTCATGCAGCGTGCCGTCCGGCGTGATGTCGCGGATGTAGAAGGTGACGCCGTCCGCCGGGTGCAGAAACCGCCCCTCCGTCAGCATCCGCGCCGTCACGTTCTCTTCGATCTTCGTCTGCTGTTCGGCCAGGGCGATGCGGGATTGCGGCACCAGGATATGCACCAGAACGCCCATCAGGACGGTCGTCATCAAGCCGAACACCAGCACCGGCCGGGCCATCCGCCACGGCGACATGCCCGTGGCCTGCGCCACCACTAGTTCGCTCTCCGTCGTCAGGCGGTTGGTGACATAGACGGCCGCCACGAAGGCCGCGATCGGCAGCACCAGACGGATCACGTTCGGCAGGCTGAGAATCGTCAGCGACAAGAACACGCCGGCCGATTGCCCGTCGGCGATCAATTGGTCGAACAGAATCACGGCGCGGTTGATCCAGTAAACGGACACGAGGACGAGCGCGAAGAACCCGAAGAGCAGCGTCAGCTGCGTCAGCACGTAGCGATCGAACCTGGTCAAAGGGCCACCCCCCTCGGCGCCGCGCAACCTCGCCCTGCGCGCTGGGGGCAGCTTACCCGAAGTGCTTCGGGTGCCGGAAGGGGGGACGCGCCGGATCGGCATGAATGCGGGCGCTGGCGCATCGCCCGGGCGCGAGCTAACTAAGAAGGACTCGCCCCACCCGACCCAAACCTGCCGGAGACCTTGCGTGACCGACCTGCCCGATTGCCCCGTCACCCCGCTCGACCTCGACGCCATCGCCCGTGCCGAGGGCCGCGTCGTCGTATTCGCAGACGGCCCCGACAAGCTCGATCAGGCGGCCCGGCGGGTGAACCGGCTGACAAAGGGTGCGCTGGCGCGGCTGCTCGGGGGCAAGGCCTTCGAGAAATCGAAGCCGGGCGACGTACACGATATCGCCTTTCCCGTCGGGATGGCCGCCGAGGCGCTGAGCGTCGTAAAGCTCGCGCGGCGGGCCGATGCCCTGACCGCGCGCAAGGCGGGGGCGGCGCTTGCGCGCGCCGCCGGTGCCAAACCGGCGCTCGTGCTCGCCGGGGCCATCGCGCAGGCCGATCAGGTCGCGCTGGGCGCCATGCTGCGGGCCTACCGCTTCACCGAATGCAAAAGCACGGGCGAGGACGACGAGCCCGAGGCGCCGGGCCCCTTCACCTTTGCCGTGCCCAAGCCCGACGTGCTGGGTGCGGCCATCGGCGCGGTGCGCCCGGCGGCCGAGGCCGTGGCCTTCACGCGCGACCTCGTAAACCTACCCGCGAACATCCTGACGACGGAGAGCTTCGCCGAAAAGCTGTTGGCTCTCAGCGCACTGGGCCTGGAAGTTGAAGTTCTGGAAGAGGCCGAGATGCGCGATAAGGGCATGCATATGATGCTTGCCGTCGGCCACGGCTCCGAGACGCCGTCGAAGACCGTGGTGATGCGCTGGATGAAGGGGCCGAAGGGCGAGGCGCCGCTTGCCCTGATCGGCAAGGGCGTCGTGTTCGACACGGGCGGGATCTCACTGAAGCCCGCCGGAGGCATGGAAGACATGACGATGGACATGGGCGGTGCCGGTGTCGTGGCGGGCGTGATGCAATGCCTCGCGGCCCGAGGCGCCGAGGCCAATGTCGTCGGTCTGGTGGGCCTCGTCGAGAACATGCCGGACGGGCGGGCGCAGCGCCCCGGCGATGTCGTCACGTCGATGAAGGGCGACACGGTCGAGGTGATCAACACCGATGCTGAGGGGCGCCTCGTTCTGGGCGATGTCATGTGGTACGCGCAGGAGACCTACGAGCCCGCGGCCATGGTCGATCTGGCGACGTTGACCGGGGCGATGATCGTTGCGCTCGGGCATGATCGGGCCGGCGTCTTCTCGAACGATGACGCCTTCGCAGCGGATTTCCTCGCGGCGGCCGAGGCCGAAGGCGAAGGCGCGTGGCGGATGCCCATCGGCGACACCTATGCCAAGCTGCTGAAATCGAACATCGCCGACGTCAAGAACGTGGGCGGCCGCTGGGCGGGGTCGATCACGGCGGCGGAGTTTCTTCACCGCTTCGTGAAAGATGGCTGCCCCTGGATTCACCTCGACATCGCCGGGGTCGCCAAGCCGGCATCGGAACCCGCGCTCGGGCCCAAAGGTGCCTCCGGCTGGGGTGTGCTGGCGCTCGATCGCCTTGTGCGGGACCGGTTCGAAGCCGGGTAGCCGCGCAAGGCCATGCCAAACGCGCCCGCTCGCAGCCAGGCTGGCGCGCGCTGGGCTCGGCTGGCCCGGCAGCCGATTTGGGACCGGAGACGACGGCGCCGCGACTCGCGACGTCGCACCGGCCAAGGGCAGGAGGAGGAGCACGGAAGTGGGAGACGTTCTGTTTTATCACCTCACGCGCTCGCCGCTGCCTGCCGTGCTCGGCATGCTCCTGGAGAAGTCGCTCGACAGGGGGTGGCGCGTCGCAGTGCGAGGCACCGATCGCGCGGCGCTCGACACGCTCGATGCCGCCCTCTGGCTGGGCCCCGATGAGCGGTTCCTGCCCCATGGCGTGGCCGGCGGGCCGCACGACGCGCGGCAGCCGGTGCTTCTGACGACAGAGGCCGAGGCGCCCAACCGCCCGGACTGCCTGGTGGCCATCGATGCGGCCGACGTGACGGCAGAGGAAATCGCCGCAATGTCACGCACCTGTATCGTCTTCGATGGGGCGGACGGGACGCAGCTGACCCACGCCAGAGGCCAATGGAAGGCGCTGACCGCCAGCGGCGCCAAGGCGCAGTACTGGTCGGAGGAGGGGGGGCGCTGGGAGAAAAAGGCGGACTCCTCCGCGTGAGCCGGTCGCGGCGCCGCGCTCGACTCTGGCCCGCGACGCTCGCGGCGCTGCTGCTGGCCCTGCTCGCCGCACCCTTCGCCCACTATGCCGCGACCCTCGGGTGGGCGGGCCTGACGACCGACCTCTGGCCGGGCAACCGCTTCGACCCGCCGGGTGTCGCCAGTTCCTCGGCCATCTATCTGCACATGCTGGCCGGTGGCGCGATCACCGTTCTGGCCCCGCTGCAGACGCTGCCCGCGATCCGCAACCGGGCGCCGGCCGTGCACCGGTGGTCGGGGCGCCTTGTGGTGGCCGCGGCCCTGCTGACGGCGGCCGCCGGTCTCCTATGGATCTTCGACCGCGGCACGATCGGCGGCCCGCATATGAGCTATGCCTTCGCGCTCTATGGCGCCCTGATGGGCGTTGCGGCGGCGCAAACCTATCGCTTTGCCCGCGCACGCCAGTTCGAGCGTCACCGGCGCTGGGCTCTGCGCCTGACCGTGCTGGCGCTCGCGTCCTGGGCGTACCGCGTCCATTACGGCGTGTGGTTTGCCGCAACGGGCGGCATCGCCTCCAACGCGGCTTTCACCGGCCTGTTCGACCGTATCCAGATTTGGGCCTTCTACCTGCCATATCTGGCGGCACTGGAACTCTGGTTTCGCTTGCGGCGGGGGGCGCGGGCGACATCGGCGACCCCCGCCTAGGCGCTGCCAACCGCCCCCGGACCGGACGGGCGCTCAGGGCGCCTGGGCTCGCGCCGCGTGGCGGTCGGCAAAGGCGGCGATGCCGTGAAGCGCTTGCTCGAACACGCGGTCGGGTGCCGTCAGCGCCACGCGGACATGCCCCGCGCCCGAAGCGCCGAAGCTCTCCCCGGGCATGACGGCGATCTGCGCGTCGTCCAGAAGTGCGTTCGCGAAGGCCGTGCCGCTGAGGCCCGTGGCGCGGATATCGACGAAGGCGTACATCCCGCCCCGCATCGGCAGCACCGACAGCGCCGCGCAGGCACCAAGCACCGCTGTCACCTGCGCGCGACGGCGCGCAAAGGGCGCGGCAACCCGGGCTTCCAGCGCCGCTCCGCCTTCCGTGAGCGCCCAGAGCGCCGCGGCCTGGATGAACCCCGGCACGCCATAGGTGGTGTGCGTCGCCAGATCGCTGAGCGACGCGATCGCCGCTTCGGGGCCGACGATCCACCCCAGCCGGCTTCCGGTCATGGCAAAGCTCTTGGACATCGAGCCCACGACCAGCGTCCGGTCCCGCGCCCCCGGTGCCGCCCGGGCCGAGACGTGACGCCCCTCCCAGACTTGCCCGTCATAGACCTCGTCCGAGATCACCCAGAGGCCCGCCAGCGCCGCGGCCGCCATGATCGCGTCCAGCGCCGCAGCATCGTAGACGGCGCCGGTCGGGTTGTTCGGGGTGTTGATCAGCAGGCTTCCGGCGGCGTTTCCCGCGGCCTCTGCGGCGCCTGCCGTGGCCAGGATCGCCTCGGCGGTTGGCACGAAGCCGGCGCTGGCCGCGGTTGCCACGGGCACCGGCCGCCCGCCGGCGGCGCGCACCGTGCCCGGGTAGGTCGCATAAAACGGGTCCGGGAAGAGACCGGATTGACCGGGATCCAGCGCGCAGAGATGTGCGGCAAAGAGCCCGGCCTGCCCGCCCGGAACGATCAGAACCTCACGTGCCGATGTCGGGACGCCGCCGCGCTTTGTGACCCAGTCGGCCACGGCCTCGCGCAGCTCCGGTGTGCCCGGCACGGGCGCATAGCCCACCGCGCCCGCGCGGGCGGCCCGGTCCATCGCGTCGAGAATCGCGGGATCGGTGGGGATGTCGTGCTCGCCGATCGTCAGTTCCACGATGTCGTGCCTGGCCGCGCGCAGGGCGCGAGCCCGCAGGAACACGCCCCACCCGTCGTCTCCGCCGGGTATGACGTTTTGCAAACGCTCAGAGATCCGCATGGGGTGACAACACGGTTCCGGGCAGGGAACTGTCAATCCCTTGCGTGACGGGCCCTTGCGTGACGGGCCCTTGCGTGACGGGCCCTTGCGTGACGGGCCCTTGCGTGACGGGCCC
>JBCDGG010000018.1:0-44580 GCA_038757905.1 Pseudomonadota bacterium
GCGGCGGCGGGGCCGGTTCGGGCTGCGGTCGGGGAGGCGCAGGGCGCGGGCCGGACGGGAGAGGCCGGGGGAGCGCGCAGGCGGCCCGATGCGCGGGGGCGCAGGTCAGATCAGTGCGAACGGGTCGTCCACCACGCCGACGAGGCGCATCGTGGCCTCCATCTCTCCCTGACCGTCCATGGCGTCGGCTCTGAACACGTCGATCATCTGTTTCGCGTCCAGACGGCTGCCACCCGGATCGCTGCGCTCGAAGCCCTCCATCACGGCGGCGGCGTTGTCTACGTCGCTCAACCCGTTCGTGACGGCGTAGTAGATGCCGATATCGGCCTTGGCCTCGACCGTCCGCACGTCCTGCGTCGCATCCGGGTTGGCCCGGGCGCCGTTGATGAGGGCGAGCATGAATTCCGGCCGGCTGACGTCTCCGGCCGCGAGCGCGTCGATCCAGTATTGCCGCCCCGCCGCATCCGGCGCGCGTTCCAGCAGGTTCCAATACGCGGCATCGACGAGCGCGGCGTTGTTGTCGGGGTTGGGAAAGGCCGCCTTGCTTTCGGGCTGTACGAAGAAGCTGGCCGCGATTTCGGGCAGGCTCATCCCGTCGTTCAGCCGCGTCCCCCAATAGAACAGGCCCGGCGCATCCGGCGCGCGATTGAAATAGGCGATATACATCTCGACAAAGGTCTCGATCTCGCGCGCGGAGAGCTGCGCGATGCCGGTGAAGTTGCCGATGTTGAAGAGGTTATCCGAATCGTAGCCGCCTTCTTCAAAGAAGTAGACCGACTCGATGCTTGTGAGGCGGTCCCAGTCGGACATCCCTGTGGTCACGTCCGTTAAGCGAAACTCGCCGCGATGGACCTCGAACGCATAGTTCCCGAACGGGCCGTCGTAATAGACGATATCCTCGCCCTTGCCGCCAAAGTACTGATCGGGCCCTCCGTCCGGAAAGTCGGAAAAGGCATCGTCGCCCGGGCCGCCATGGGCAATGTCGGCGCCCCGTCCGGTGAAGATATGGTCATCCCCCTGTTCGGCGTGCACGACATCGTCGCTGTCGAAAGAAAGGATAACATCGTCGCCCGCGCTGCCATAGACTTCATCCACCTCGGAAAGGGCGGATCTCTGAAGCTCCCAAACGTCGCCCGAAAGAAGCTCCTGGGCTGCGAAGGAGGCGTCCTCGTCGATGTCGGTGAGCCGGTACCAGAGGGCGCCGCCGAGAAAGCCCTCAAACGAGGTGACGCGTCCGAGGACATTCCCCGAAGCGTCATAAGTGAAGTTGCCGTAGAGGATGGCGACAAAGCTCACCGAGGTGATCTCGTAGACCGAACTCGTCGACCGTGTCACCTCGGGCGAGGTCAGTTCCGTTTCGAGCATGTCCAAAGGTCGAAATGCAATCAGTTTTGCCATTCTTCAAATCCTGCACCGTTCACTTAAATTCCGCCAACTCTCCGGTCACGATTTGCCGCCCGCTTTGTGGCAGATCAAAGGCACAGTGATCGCATTCCTTGTGCGACCCTTGGTATGGTGGGGAGGGTGACGGATTTGCCGTGTCTCTCGCGAGGCCGGCCGTGGCCGACACCGGGCGCGCGTGCCATCCGGGGCGCGCTAAAACGCGCGGCGGACCTCGCGCGCGGTATCGGAGACAAAGTCGCCCGCGTCCGAGATATCCTGGCCCGCGCCCTCGACGGTGGCACAGGCGGCCAGGCCGAGCAGGCTCAGCGCGGTGAGTGTGAGGCGTATGGAGCGGCGCATCTTGGGGTCCTCCGGGCTCTGCGCGCAGAATAGGGGCCGCGCGGGGCCGCTTCAAGCGGGGGAGCGGCCCGTTGGGGCCGGTGTCATGTTTCCCCTACGGAAACAGTGCCCGCCGTGCTATAGTATTGACGGGGGAGAGGGATCCGGACCTAGGGGCGTGGCGCCTCCAGGCGGGCATGCCGTCTCCTGGGGAGAGAAGACATGCCGACATACGTCGTGACCGGGTGCTATTCCAGCCAGGCAGCCGCCGATATGATTGCCAATCCGCGCGACCGCGAGGGCCTCGCCCGGACGATTGTCGAGAGTGCAGGCGGAGCGCTGCACTCGTTTCACGTGACGACCGGCGCGACCGATATTCTGATGATGGTCGAGGTCGACGACGTCGAGAGCTTGATTGCCGGGCTGATCGTGGGGGCGGGCTCCGGCAATTTCACGCGGCTGGAGACGCAGCGCGCGTTCACGTCCGACGAATTCACCGCGATCCAAGCGAAAGCGCAACAGATCGCGAACCCGTATTCCTGAGTGCCTTCCCCCAAGGCCGCGCCGGGTGGCGGACCAGAGTCCGCCGCCCGGCACCTTCGCCCGGCGCTCTAGCCTGACGCGCGCCGCGGGCTTGGGGCGTTCGGGCCCGGCTAACCGGGAGGACGCGTGCCGCTGGATGCCGGGCTTCCGCGGCGGTGCCGATCAGGCCCCCCTTCGCGACGCCTGACGGGCCGCCCGCAAGGCCCGCGGCCTCGGCGCAAAACCGCCGGGAGCGGCGGGCGGACGATTTGTCCGCCATCGGCGCGCCCGGGCCGGCGTCACGGCGCATTGTCTTACGCCCGCCACCTGCTGTAGCGTCGCGGTCGGTACCGGGGTTCGACGGATCGCCGGGGCCCAATGGATTGATTGCAACAAAAGGCTACGCCCATGCGCTTCGCCCGCCCCCTCACCGCCCTTGCCGCTCTCGGCCTGACCGCAGCCTGCGCCACATCGGGTGCGAATTACGTCCCCGTTGTGGACGGGCCCGTCAACGCAAGCTTCCAGAGCGATCTGGCGGCATGCCAGCAGCTCGCGGCGCAGCAGGGCGCCCTGTCGAGCACAGCCGGTGAGAGCGCGGCCGCCGGTGCCGTCATCGCCGGTGGCACGACGGCCGTCTTCAACAACCGCGGCACCAACGTCGCCGAAGCGGCCGCCCTCGGCGCCGCCGCCGGCCTGACGGCAAGCGCCGTGGATCAGCAGCGCAACAAAGAGCAGATCATCCGCAACTGCATGCGCGGCCGCGGCCACAACGTGGTCGGCTAACGCGCGTCGGCTCTGCCCCCCGGGAGGGGGGCTGGGCGAGGGGAACAGACTTTTCCCTTGCCCAACGCGGCCCTGTCCGTAACCCTAAAGCACCCGACATCAAGATCGGGCTATGCCATGGGAGGAGACATGACCGCATTCACGCACACGGCTCGCCTGTTGGGCGGCGCAGCCACGGCACTGACGCTGCTGGCCACGGCCAGCGTCGCCGACATCCGCTTCTGGACGACCGAGGAGCAACCCGAACGTCTGGAGCGCCAGCAAGACATGGCGGCGCAGTTCGAAGAGGCCACCGGCATCGCCGTCGAGGTGATCCCGGTGACAGAGAGCGATCTCGGCACACGGGCCACCGCCGCCTTCGCCGCGGGTGATCTGCCGGACGTCATCTACCATTCCCTGCAATATGCGCTGCCCTGGGCCGAGGCGGGGATCCTCGACATCGAAGCCGCGACGGATGTCATCGAAGATCTCGATGCCAGTACATTCGCATCGGGCGCGCTGGAGATGGCGGCCACCGAGGACGGCTATGCCTCCGTGCCCGTCGACGGGTGGACGCAGATGATCGTCTACCGGAAGGATCTGTTCGACGAGGCGGGGCTGGAGCCGCCGACCACCTATGCCAATGTGGTTGCCGCCCTGGAGGCGCTGCATAACCCGCCAGACCTTTACGGGTTCGTCGCGGCCACCAAGGTCGACGAGAACTTCATGAGCCAGGTGCTGGAGCATGTGTTCCTCGCCAATGGCGTCAGCCCGGTCGATGCGGGCGGGTTTGCGCCGCTCGACGAAGCCGCGACGACGGAGGTACTGGAGTTCTACAAGGCGATCGCCGATGCCTCGCCCCCGGGGGAGTTGTTCTGGCAGCAATCGCGCGAGCTCTACTTCGCGGGCAAGGCCGCGATGATCATCTGGTCGCCCTTCATCCTCGACGAGCTGGCGGGCCTGCGCGACAGCGCGCCGCCCACGATCACCGACGATCCCACGTCGTCGGAGCTGGCCTCGCGCACCGGCATCGTGACAAACTTCGCCGGGCCGTCGAACCCCGATGGCGCCGCCTGGGCCGACATCCGGTATTTCGGGATCACGTCGGATGCCGACACCGATGCGGCGATGGACTTCGTCAACTTCTCCATGAACGACGGGTACACGCAGACCTTGTCTATCGCGCCGGAAGGCAAGTTCCCGGTGCGCAAGGGCACGCCGGACGCGCCGGCCCAGTTCGAAGAGGCATGGGCGCAACTGCCGGTCGGCGTGGATCGCAAGGCCCCGCTGGGCGACCTCTATGAGGCGTCGATGATCGAAGAGATCGTGGGCGGGCTCGATGTGGCGCAGCGCTGGGGCGTGGCCGAGGGGCAGCTCGCGCTTGCCTCGAAGATGATCAACGCGCAGGCGATCAACCGCATTGTGCGGGAGTATATCGACGGTGACATCGACGCCGCAGCGGCGGTTGCGGCCATGAACGACGAGCTCGGCGCGATCGAGTAGGCGCAAAGGGCGCGGCGGGGGCCCCTCGCCGCGCCCGGCCCGCCGGAGCCGGCCGACACGGAGCACCCCGGCGATATGGGCTCCGGTGACGCGGGCCTCGTTTATGCGGGCCTCGTTGACGCGGGCCCCGGTGACGCGGGAGTGGGAGGACGACATGACGGACACGACGCCCCGCGGCCATGCCCGTGCGGAGCGGGTCGCCGTCGCTGCGGACAAGGGCCCGCCCGAGGGCACAGGGCCCCGTGCCCGCCGTGAGGCGCGGCTCGCCTGGGGGATGCTGTTCCCGACGCTGTTTGTGGTGTCGCTTGTTGTCGTCCTGCCGCTGCTCGCGGTCTTCTGGATTTCGTTCAAGCCGGTGGGCCTTGCGGATTTGCGGCCCCCCGAGGTGGTGGTGCGCGAGGATCTGCGCGGGCGGCCCGAAGCGCCCGGCGACCCGGCAGAGATCCGCTACCGGCTGCGCAACTCCAGCCAGGACAAGGCGATCACCGGCATCACGCTGACCGACCGGCTGCCCCCCGGCCTGACGCTTGCGGGCGATCTCGATCCCCGCTGCACGCTGGCCGACGTGACGCTCACCTGCGACTTCGGCGATTGGGAGGGCGGCACGCGGGAGCGGCTGGAGATCCCGGTGATCGTCAGCGCGGAGTATCTGGAGAGCGGCGATATCGAGGCGAGCCCGCCCCTCGTGACAGGGGTGGCCGACAACATCCTCACGAACACGGAGTTCACGCTTGAGAACTTCGCCCGCGTCTTCGATGGCGGGGAGTTCTGGACGACGCTGGGCGTCACGCTGTTCTACACGTTCTTCGGCACGATCGGTGCCATCGTGCTGGGGCTCTTCGGGGCGATGCTGCTGAACCGGGAGTTTCGCGGGCAGGGGTTGCTGCGGGGGCTGTTCCTCTTTCCCTACGTCGCGCCGATCATCGCCGTGGCCTTCACCTGGGTGATCCTCTTCGATCCGTTTTCGGGATCGTTCAACGCGCTGCTGATCCAGATGAATGTGGTCGACGCGCCAATCAACTTCTTCGGGCAGCGGCCGACCGCGCTGTTCATGGTGACGGTCTTCGCGATGTGGAGCTATTTCCCGCTGTGCTTTCTGTTCATCCTGGCGCGCATGCAATCCCTGCCCGAGGACATCTACGAGGCGGCGGATATGGACGGGGCCTCGCCGTTCCAGAAGTTCTGGTACCTCTCCCTGCCCCAGCTGATGGGGATTTTGAGCGTTCTGTTCCTGCTGCGCTTCATCTGGACCTTCAACAAGTTCGACGACATTTTCCTGCTGACCGGTGGCGCGGCGGGTACGCGCACGCTGACGGTGAGCGTCTACGAGCAGGCCTTCGCCGTCTCCAATATCGGCGCGGGCGCGGCGGTGTCGGTCGTGATCTTCGGCTGCCTGCTGATCTTCGCCGCGCTGTTCTTCCGCTATATCAGCCGCGAGGAGGGCCTGTGATGGCGGGATGCCTCCGGCGGGGATATTTGAAGCAAAGTGAACGGGGCGCGGCGCGTGGTCTGGGGGGCGGCCCATGGGCGTGATCCGGCAGGGCCTTGTGACGGCGCCGGTGCTGGGAGCGCTGTGGTGCTTTACCATTGCGCTGACGGTCGCCGTCGTTCTGTCCTTTGCCACCGGATTGGCTTACCGGCCGTCTCTGCTGCTCTCGGCGCTTTGGGGGGGCGCGATGGGCGCGGCGCTGCTCTATGGCCGCCCGGCGGGCGCGGGCGTGGCCCTGGCGCAGGCGGCCGCGGGATTTGCCGGGTTCGGGCCGGTTCAGGCCGGTGAAATCGGTGTGACGGCGGGTCTCGTGGCCCATGGCGGGACAAGCCTTTTTGCGTTCTGGGGGCTGGCGGGCATCCTGAAGGGCCTCTTGCCGGGCGCGCTGACGCGGCACGAGTTCGAGGCGGCCGTCATCCGCTTTCTCATGGCGTTCGGTACGATCTTCTTCATCGCGATGGTACTCGTGCCGTTCTACGTGATGGTGATGACGAGCCTGAAGAACCAGTCGGAACTGCTTCTGAACCCGCTCGATTTCACGCTCGATTTCAGCAAGGGCTGGGCGCTTTTCCGCGCCTATGAGGAGCTGTTCCGCGACTTCAACTTCGGCTCGTATCTCTGGACGTCGACCTACGTTTCGCTGCTCACGGTTCTTCTGACGCTGCTCTTTTCGATCCCGGGGGCCTATGCGGTGGCCCGGCTGCGCTTCAAGGGGCGGGCGGCGTTTTCGCGCTCGATCCTGCTGATCTACATGGTGCCGATGATCGTTCTGGCTTTGCCGATCTACATCGCGTTCTCGGTGACGGGCCTGCGCAATACGATCCTCGGCCTTGTGATGATCTACCCGGTGACGACGATCCCGGTCGCGCTCTACATGCTGCAGGGCTATTTCCGCGGGCTGCCGGCGGAGGTGGAGGAGGCGGGCCTGATGGACGGGCTGTCGCGCCTGCAGGTGATCTGGAAGATCACGCTGCCGCTCAGCCTGCCGGCGATGGCTTCGGTCTCGCTCTACGTCTTCATGATCGCGTGGAACGAGTTTCTGCTCGCCTTCATGCTGCTCGACGATCCGTCGATCTTCACGCTGACCCGCGGGGTGGCGGCGCTCGACAGTTCCGAAGTGCCGCGGCAGAACCTGATGGCGGGTGCCGTGGTCGCCACGGTGCCGATCATGGTGGTGTTCCTGGCGCTGGAGCGGTTCATGACCAAGGGCCTGACGGCGGGGAGCGTGAAGGGATGAACACCGCCGATCTCAACGATGTGCAGGCCCTCGATACCCGGGCGCGCGAGATTTTGCGGATGAACGACAGGGGGGGCTACACCGTCCCGACCGACGGGCTTTATCCCTATCAGTGGAACTGGGATTCGATGTTTGCCGCCTGGGGGTTCGCCGCGTTCGATCTGGACCGGGCCTGGGCCGAAATCGACACCTTGTTTCGCGGCCAATGGCCGAACGGGATGGTGCCGCACATCCTGTTTCGCCGGCCCGATCCGGGGTATTTTCCGGGCCCCGACGTGTGGGGCACGCAAGGTTGCGGGCCGGTCTCGTCCTCCGGGATCACCCAGCCCCCCGTGGCGGCAAGCTTCGTGCGCGCGCTCTGGGCGCAGGATCCGACGCGGCCCGAGGCGGCGGCGATCTACGACAGGCTGCTGTCCTGGCATCGCTGGTTCATGGCGTGGCGCTGTGCCGAGGGGGCGATCTTTATCGTGCACCCATGGGAATCGGGCCGTGACAACGCCCCGGACTGGGACGTCGCGATGGCCGCGATCGACCCGGTGGGTGTCGAGCCCTACGAGCGGCGCGACACGCAGCATGTGGACGCCTCGATGCGCCCGACGCAGGCCGATTACGACCGCTACATCTGGCTGGTGGATCGCGGCCGCCGCCTGGGATGGGACGATGCGGCGATGGCGGAGGGCGCGCCGTTCCGGGTGGCCGATCCGGGCATGACCTTCATCCTGATGGGGGCCAGCCGGGATCTGGCGGAGATGGGCCGTGCCCTGGGGCGGGATGTCTCCGAGATCGAGGGCTGGATCGCCATGTTGGAGCGCGGCGCGGCGGACCTTTGGAACGATGGGATCGGCGCCTATGACAGCCGCGATCTGACGTCCGGCGCGTGGGCCGGGGCGGTGAGCAATGCCTCCTATCTGGCCTGGTTCGGCGGGCTGGACGATGCGCGCATGGCAGACCGGTTCGATGCGATGCTGGCGCAGGTCGCGCATCCGATCCCGAGCCTCGACCCGTCGGATCCGCGCTTCGATGCGCGCCGGTACTGGCGCGGGCCGACCTGGGGCATCATGAACACCTTGGCAGGCCTCGGCCTGCGCCGGTGCGGCCATGACGCGCGCGAGCGTGCGCTGCGCGCCCGCACGGCGTCCCTCATCGCGGAGCACGGCTTTGCGGAATACTTCGACCCCGTCGACGGACACCCGGCGGGCGGCGGCACGTTCACGTGGACGGCTGCGATTTGGTTGGCCTGGGCCTCGCCCTCGGCCCGGGGGGGAGCGGTGTAGATGGGGGCGATCCGGCTGGCGGCCGTCGAGAAGTGGTTCGGCGAAGTGCAGGTGATCAAGGGGGTCGATCTGGAAATCGAGGATGGCGAGTTCGTGATCTTCGTCGGCCCGTCCGGTTGCGGAAAGTCGACGCTGTTGCGGATGATCGGCGGACTGGAGGAGATCAGCCGCGGCACGCTTTCCATCGACGGGCGGGATGTGACGGCCGACCCGCCGTCGAAGCGCGGGCTGACGATGGTGTTCCAGTCCTATGCGCTCTACCCGCATATGTCGGTGCGCGACAATATGGGGTTCGCGCTGAAGACCGCGGGCGCGCCGAAGGCCGAGATCGAGACCAAGGTCGACGAGGCCGCGCGGGTGCTGAAGCTGGGCGAGTATCTCGACCGGCGGCCCAAGGCGCTGTCGGGCGGGCAGCGCCAGCGCGTGGCCATCGGCCGCTCCATCGTGCGGGACCCGACGGCGTTTCTGTTCGATGAGCCGCTGTCGAACCTGGACGCCGCCTTGCGGGTGGAGATGCGCTATGAGATCGCCAAGCTGCACCAGTCGCTGAAGCGCACGATGATCTACGTCACCCACGATCAGGTGGAGGCGATGACGCTGGCCGATCGGATCGTGGTGCTGGAATTCGGGCGGATCGCGCAGGTGGGCAGCCCGCGCGAGCTCTATGAGCGGCCGGCGAACCTGTTTGTGGCGCAGTTCATCGGCTCGCCCAAGATGAACGTGCTGGCCTGCCGGACCGAGGGCGGGCGGTATCTGCTGGACGGGGGTGGCGGCGGCGCGTTCGGTGGCGCCCGGCCCGCAACCCATCTGGGCGTCCGGCCGGAGCATATCGGGCTGGTGGCCGACGGGCAGGGCGCATGTTCCGGGCTGGTCGATGTGGTGGAGTTTCTGGGGGCCGACACCTTCGTGATCATCGACGCGGGGGCGCTTGGGCAGATCACGGTGCGGGTCGTTGGCGATACCTCCGTGAGGCAGGGGGAGCGGATCGGGCTGTCCTTCGATGCCGATCCGCATTTCTTCGATGCCGAAGGGCAGGCGATCTGAGCGGCGACCGCGCGTTCTCCCTCTTGACTTCCCTTGACCAGTTAGAGCGAGCGCGAGGGCGCGGAGCCAAGGCCGCAGGCCGCCGCGCCATCGTCGGGCCGCCCCCACGGCCCGGCGATTGGGTGACGCCAGCGCGTCGTTCGAACAGAGCGATGACTTGGAGGGATAAAGCGCCCTGTTCATCCCTCAGTGCGCCGCGCCGCGGCCCGACGATGGCGCGGCTCCGCAGGCCGGGCTCGTTTGCGGGAACGCAAGCCTCGGCCGCGATAGCTTGTGGCGCGGCCGGGCCGCTAACGCTAGATTTGGCCCATGAGCAGCTCCCCCCGATTCATCCATCTGCGTCTGCACAGCGAGTATTCGCTGCTCGAAGGCGCCATCCGCCTGAAAAAGCTCCCCGGCCTCGTCGCCGGGATGGGCATGCCCGCCGTCGCCGTGACCGACAGCAACAACATGTTCGCTGCGCTCGAATTTGCCGTCGGCGCCGCCAAGGCCGGGGTGCAGCCGATCATGGGCGCGCAGGTCGACCTGCTCTATGATGAGGAGAGCCCCGCCCCTCCGGGCAAGGTCTATGTCCCACCCATCGCCCCGCTGGTGCTGCTGGCGCAGGATGCGGCGGGCTATGCCAACCTGATGAAGCTGCAAAGCTGCCTCTATCTGCGCGGCGATGGCCAACTGCCCCATGTCACGCCAGACGAGCTTGCCGCCCATGCCGGAGGGGCGATCTGCCTCAGCGGCGGCCCGGACGGCCCGCTGGGCCGGCTCCTGCGTGACGGGCAGCGCCCCAAGGCCGACGCGCTGGCCAGCCGGCTCAAGGCCGCGTTCCCCGACCGGCTCTATATCGAACTCCAGCGTCACCCGGGTGAGGCAGGCCCGCCCGAGGCCGAGCGCCTGTCCGAGCGCGGCCTGATCGAGATCGCCTACGGGATGGACCTGCCGCTGGTGGCCACCAACGACGTCTACTTCCCCAAGCCCGACATGTACGAGGCGCACGACGCGCTGATCTGCATCGCCGAAGGCGCCTATGTCGATCAGTCCCAGCCCCGGCGGACGCTGACCCCCCAGCACTACCTGAAAACGCCCGAAGAGATGGCCGCGCTTTTCGCCGATCTCCCCGAAGCGCTGGAGAACACCGTCGAGATCGCGCGCCGCTGCCATTACCGGGCCGAGATGCGCGACCCGATCCTGCCGCGCTTTGCCGATGACGAGGTCGAGGAACTGCGCCGGCAGGCGCAGGAGGGACTGAAGGCGCGGCTCGCCGTGATCCCCCATGCCGCGCCGGTGAAAGCCTACGAGGACCGGCTCGACTTCGAACTCGGCATCATCGAGAGCATGGGCTTTCCCGGCTACTTCCTGATCGTGGCGGACTTCATCAAATGGGCGAAGGAGCGCGACATCCCCGTCGGGCCCGGGCGCGGCTCGGGCGCGGGCTCGCTCGTGGCCTATGCGCTCACGATCACGGACCTCGATCCGCTGCGCTACAGCCTGCTCTTCGAGCGGTTCCTGAACCCCGAACGGGTCTCGATGCCCGATTTCGACATCGACTTCTGCATGGACCGGCGCGAGGAGGTGATCCGCTACGTGCAGGAGAAGTACGGCCGCGACAAGGTCGGCCAGATCATCACCTTCGGCGCCCTGCTGTCGAAGGCGGCGGTGCGCGATGTGGGGCGCGTGTTGCAGCTGCCCTTCGGCCAGGTCGACCGGCTGTCGAAACTGATCCCGGTCGAGGGGGTCAAACCCGTCTCCATCGAAAAGGCGCTGGCCGACGAGCCGCGCCTGCGCGAGGAGGCGCGCGACGAAACGGTCGACCGGCTGCTGACCTATGGCCAGCAGGTGGAGGGGCTGTTGCGCAACGCCTCCACCCATGCCGCCGGCGTGGTGATCGGCGACCGCCCGCTCGACGCGCTGGTGCCGCTCTACCAGGATCCGCGCTCGGACATGCCTGCCACCCAGTTCAATATGAAATGGGTCGAACAGGCGGGGCTGGTGAAGTTCGACTTTCTCGGGCTGAAAACGCTCACGGTGATCCAGAACGCGCTCGACCTGATCGCGGGGCAGGGGCGGGACCTGCATATCGGGCCGGACGGCACCGAGCTCTACACGCCCAAGCCCGGCACCGAGAACGATATCGGGCAGATCCCCCTCGATGACGAGGCGAGCTATCGCCTGTACGCTTCGGCCAAGACGGTCGCGGTGTTCCAGGTGGAAAGCACGGGCATGATGGACGCGCTGCGGCGCATGAAGCCCGACTGCATCGAGGATATCATCGCGCTCGTCGCCCTCTACCGGCCCGGGCCGATGGAGAACATCCCGAAGTTCTGCGAGGTGAAAAACGGGATCTCGGAGCGCGAGACGCTGCACCCCTCCATCGACCACATCCTGAACGAGACCCAGGGCATCATCGTCTACCAGGAACAGGTGATGCAGATCGCCCAGGAGATGGCGGGCTATTCCCTCGGCGGCGCAGACCTGCTGCGCCGCGCCATGGGCAAGAAGATCAAGGAGGCGATGGACGCCGAGCGGCCCAAGTTCCTCGACGGCGCGAAGGCGAACGGCGTCGACAAGGCCAAGGCGCAGGAGGTCTGGGACCTTCTGGAGAAGTTCGCCAATTACGGCTTCAACAAATCCCACGCCGCCGCCTATGCGGTCGTCAGCTACCAGACCGCCTGGCTCAAGGCGAACCACCCCGTGGAGTTCATGGCCGCGGTGATGAACTGCGACATCCACCTGACCGACAAGCTCGCCGTCTATGCCGACGAGGTGCGCCGGGGCCTCGGGATCGAGATCGTGCCGCCCTGCGTGAACCGCTCCATGGCCGCGTTCAGCGTGGCCGAAGGGCGGATCGTCTATGCGCTCGGGGCGCTGAAGAATGTGGGCGTCGAGGCGATGGAGATGATCGTCGCCGGACGCGGACAGAAGCCCTTTGCCACCCTCTTCGACCTGGCCCGCCGGGTGGATCTGAAGCGCGTCGGCAAGCGCCCGCTGGAGATGCTGGCCCGCGCTGGCGCCTTCGATGTGCTCGACCGCAACCGCCGCCGCGTGCTCGACAGCCTCGATGCGCTGGTGGGGTACTCGGCGGCCATCCACGAGCAGCGCGCCTCCGATCAGGTATCGCTCTTCGGCGAGGCGGGGGAGGACCTGCCGGAGCCGCGTATGAGCCCGGCCGAAGACTGGCTGCCGACGGAACGGCTGACCGAGGAGCATGTGGCCGTGGGCTTCTACCTCTCGGGCCACCCGCTCGACGATTACATGGGCGCCTTGAAGCGCAAGGGCATCCTGACCTTCACGCAGGTGCTGGACCGGGCGGAACAGGGGCCCGCGGTGGTGAAGATGGCCGGCGCGGTCTCGGTCCGGCAGGAGCGCAAGTCGGCCCGCGGAAACCGCTTCGCCTTCGTCGGGCTGTCCGATCCGACCGGGCTCTACGAAGTGACGGTGTTCTCGGACACGCTGGAACAGGCGCGGGAGTACCTAGAACCCGGGTCCAACGTGATGATCACGGCGGAGGCGACGCTGGAAGCGGACCAGCTCAAGCTGCTCTGCCGCGCGGCCGAACCGATCGACCGGGCCGTGGCCACCGGCAGCGGCGCCGCGGGCGGCTTTCGCGTGTTCGTGGAGGAGCCCGAGGCGGTGCCCGTCCTTCAGTCGATCCTCGCGCGCGCGTCCGACGAGGCCAAGACCAGCCCGCGCGGCCCGATCCGCCTGACCTTGATCGCGCCGGATCTGCCCGGCGAGGTCGAGGTCGACCTGGGGGATCGGCTCCCCGTCTCGCCGCAATTGCGCGGGGCGCTGAAGGCGGTCGGCGGTGTCGCGACCGTCGAGGATCTGGAGATCTAACGCGAGGGCGGAAAGGCTGGTGCCCTCCTCGGGCGTAGGGAGCGGTTTGGCACGGGGTTTGGGGGCGCTGCCCCCGCCGCGCTCCGCGCGCCTCCCCCGGGATACTTTTGGCAATGTGAAGCTGGGTGAGGAGGCGGCAGTTGGGGCCGGCCGCTTAACGGGTGCGGCGGGTAGGTTCGCAATCGGACGGTGTCAGGGATTGCGCCGGGGGGCGGTGGTCAAGGGGCGGGCCTTCATGAATGCCTTTGGGGGCGATGCCCGGACGCATCCTGCGTCCGGTTGTTTGCTGGCGGGCTGCGCTCGGGCGAGCCCTTCCTAGTCGGTGATCGCGCGTGGGGGTGGTGGGGCTGGTGCGGTGCGGATCGAGACGAGCAGCAGGCCGAGGATCGCGACCGCCGCGAGCACGTTCACCAGCAGAGCCTCTGGCCAGAGCGCGGCCACGCCCGCAGCTCCGGCGGCGATCCGCATCGGCCATCCGATCGGGCCTTCCATCGCACCGGCGATCGCGGCCGACAATCCGTAGATCCCCACGGTCCCGAAGGCGAAGACGATGACGGCTGCCCCCCAATCCCCTGACAGGAGCGGTGTGTAGGCGAAGAGGACGGGCACGATGTAGAGCCCCTTGGCGAGCTTCCACGAGGCCACGCCCGTGGCCATCGCGGGGGACTTGGCGATGGCGGCGGCGGTGAAGGCGGCGAGCGCCACAGGGGGCGTGACGTTGCTGTCCTGGCTCAGCCAGAAGATGATCATATGGGCCGAGAGCAGGGCTGTCATGGCGACCTCCGGCGGGATGACCATGGCGCGCAGGGGCTGCGCGACCTCCAGCGGGAGGGACGTGACGAGGGCGCGCGCTTCCTCGTAGGGCATGGGCGCGGCAAGGAGCGGGATCGCATCGGGCGCGCTTAGCATGAAGAGCGCCTGGGCGGTGGCGGGCAGCTCGCCCGCGACGAGCATCGCAATCACCTCGCGGTCGGAGATCATGCCGGCGATGGCGGGTGCCGACAGCGTGGCGAGCACGATATAGGCCGCGGTCACCGGCAGGCCCATGCCCAGCACGAGCGAGGCAAGCGCCACCAGCGCAATGGCGATCAGCAAATTGCCCCCGGCCCAGGTGGAGATCTGCAGCGAGAAGACGTTGCCGACGCCTGCCGTGATGATGACGTTGACCACCAGGCCCACGGCGCAGAGCAGCACCGCCGTCATCACCATCGACCGCGTGCCCATCACCAGCGCTTCGAAGATCGCCTTGGGCCCCATCGGGTTGGCCGAGGCCCAGGAGGACACGATCACCGCGCCGATGCCGAAATTGGCGGCGTAGTTGGGGGAGTAGCCCATCACCAGCATCGTGATCAGGACGCCGATGGGGATGAGGAAGGGGGCGCCGCCCTTCTTCAGCGCCGTGCCGAGGGTTTCGCCCTCGGCCTCCAGCGGCGGCAGGTTCAGACGGCAAGCCTCGATCCGCACGAAGAAGGCGACCGACAGGAAGTACATCAGCGCGGGCAGGGCGGCCGTGACGACGATGATCTCGTAGGAGATCTGGGTGAAGGTCGCCATTACGAAGGCTCCCGCACCCATGATCGGCGGCATCAGCTGCCCGCCGGTGGAGGCCGCAGCCTCCACCCCGCCGGCGAATTTGGGCTGAAAGCCCGCCTTCTTCATCAGCGGGATGGTGATGACCCCGGTGGAGGCGGTGTTGGCCACGGCCGAGCCCGAGATCGTGCCGGTCAGGCCGGAGGAGATCACCGCGACGATGCCCGGCCCCCCGCGCACCCGGCCCGCGATGGCGGTGGCCAGCGCGATGACGAACTCTCCCGCGCCGGAGCGGACGAGGAAGGCGCCGAAGATGATGAAGAGGAACACGGTGGTCGACGAGATCCGGGCGATGGTCCCGAAGATCCCCTCGTCATTGTAGATCGAGCGCCAGAGCGTCGATTCCCACGAAAAGCCGCGGAACTGGAACACGCCGTCGATCATCGAGCCCCACCAGGAGACGTAGGTCAGCGAGAGGACGATCAGGACCGGGATGACGAGGCCTGCAACGCGCCGCGTCAGCTCGATTGCGCCGATCACCAGGATGATGGCCGCGGTCCAGTCGAGGGCGTTGAACGGCACGTTGTCGCCCAGAAGCGGCCCCTCGCGATGGACGAACCAGAAGGCGCTGGCGGCGACGGCGGCGCCGAAGAGCAAGTCGAGCGTCTGCCAGACGGGCGAGGCCTTGGCCGAGGCCCAGGCCGGGTAGAGCAACGCGGCGAGGAAGGCGAAACAGGCGAAGTGAAAGACGTTGCGCTGCAACTCGGACAGAAGGCGCGGATCGAGCGCGAACCACAGATGGGCGGCAGCGACGGCGAAGCAGAACACGGCCAGGACATGGCCGGCGACGCCTGCGGGCGCGCGGAGCGGGGTGTCGTCGGTCTCGGACACGGGCGGTCGCGGGGCGGCGCGCGCGGCGCCGCCCCGAGGGTCCTTAGTTCGCGATCAGGCGGTCGGGGATGTCGATCCCCTGTTCGGCGTAGAAGCGCGCGGCACCCGGATGCAGCGGCACCGGCAGGCCGTTGATCGCCACCTCCAGCGACATAGCGTTCGTCGCCGGATGGATCGCCTGCAGGAAGGACAGGTTTTCGTAGATCGTCTTGGTGATCTCGTAGACATGCTCTTCGGGGATGTCGGCATGGGTGGCCAGGAAGTTCGGCTGCGCGATGGTTTGGACATCGGCGTCCTGGCCCGGATAGGTGCCGGCGTCGATCGTGTAGGCGAACCAGAGGTCGCGCCCGCCATCGGCCTGGGCCAGCTCTTCCTCGGTGAAGCTCAGCAGCGTGACCGAATCGCCAGCCGCCGCCATCAGCTGCGAAATCGCGCCGACCGGATCGCCCGCCGGGGTGGAAATGCCTTCGACCTGGCCGTTCTGCAGCGCTTCGGCCGAGGGGCCGTAACCTGCGAAGACCAGCTCGAAATCGTTCTCCAGATCGATATCGAAGTTGGCCAGGATCGCCGCGTTGGAGCCGATCGTGCCGGAATTCTGGCGCCCGAGCGCGGCGCTCATGCCCTTGATCTTCAGGAAGTCCGAGAAGGTGCCGCTCTCCACATGTTCGTTGGCGACGATGAAATGCTCGACATTGGGCCAGAGCAGCGAGACCGAGCGCAGATGCTCCTGTGGCCCGTCCGCTTCCACCGGGCCGGAGCCTGTCGCCGCGTAGTACCCAAAGAGGCCCTGAAGGATGCCGAACTGGGCTTCGCCCTCGCGCAGGAGCCGGACATTCTCGCCCGACCCGGCCGACGAGATCGCCGACATGCCGATGCCGGTACCGGGCTCCAGCCGCACCTTGGTGAGCGTGGCGATGGCCACGCCGACGGGATAATACGTGCCGCCGGTGGAGGCCGTCGACAGGATGTAGCTTGCGCCGTCCTGCGCATGGGCGCTCAGCGGCAGGGCGAGGCTCGCTGCAGCAAGCCCCGCGATTGCGAGTTTCTTCATGAGTGACCTCCCTTTGGTCATTTTTCTTGGTGCCGGACATGGCGATCCGGTGCGCGGCCCATAAAGCCGTGCTCCCTTTACCTAGGCAAGAGTTTATGGTGCGCAATGTCGCACCCGGCGGGCCGTTCCTGTGCCAACAGCTTGGGATGGCGTGAAATCGTGCAATGCGCCTAATCTCGGAACGCAACGCAGCAAGGGGGATCTAATGGCGGATCGGGATGTGAACTGGATCGGATGGGGCATCGACGTGGTCCGCCTCTGGAGCGCGAAGGGGGGTGGCCTGGCCTTCGCGGCGCTGTTCTTCGGGTGGTTCATGACCTTTGCCGAAGGGGTGCCGCCCTATCTTCCGCCAGCGGTTCTGCTCGGGGGTGGCGCGGCCGCCGTCTATGCCAGCCTGATGACATACCGTGTGCTGAGGATCGGCGGGTCGGGCACTCGGCTCGAAGGCACGGTGGGCGGCGTCGACGAACGCAGGCGCACCAAGAACAGCCGCACCTTCACCGAAAAGCGCGCTGTCTTCATCTACGAACACGAGGGAGCCGAGTATCGGGGGCAATCCTCCTGGGCATCGCTGAAGATCCACGAACAGCGCTTCGGCGATCTGGAGCCGGGCAACCGCATCGCTCTGGTGATCGACCCTAAGGCGCCCGGCCGGGCCATGCCGCTCGCCGAAGTGCCCAGCCTGGGGTGGCATGTGCGTTGACCCCCGCCATTGACGGCATAGCTCTGCGAGGCGCGGACAGGAGGCAGGCATGGCCGAGATCGACCGAAGCTTGGGATACCGGATCGGACGGGCCGTCACCCGGCGGGCCATTCTGTGCGGCGCGGCGCTCTTTGGGGCGTCCGCCGTTCTGGCGCCCGGTGCCCGCGCCGCCGCGCAAGGGTTTGAGTTCGCCTCGATCGACGGGGGCATTCTGGCGCTGGAGGCATGGGCCGGGCGCCCGGTCCTTGTGGTCAATACCGCGTCCAGATGCGGCTTCACCCCGCAATACGACGCCCTGCAGCAGCTCTACGACCGCTACCGCGACCAGGGCCTCGTGGTGCTGGCGGTTCCGTCCAACGATTTCCGGCAGGAACTGGCGACCGAGGCAGAGGTCAGGGAGTTCTGCGAGGTGAACTTCGGCCTCGATCTGCCGATGACGGAAATCCTGCCGGTGCGCGGGCGCGATGCCCACCCGTTCTATCGCTGGATGGCGCAGGCGCACGGGTTCCGGCCGGCCTGGAACTTCAACAAGGTTCTGCTCGGCCCCGATGGCCAACCGGTGCAGACGTTCGGCGCGCGGGTGTCGCCCCTCGCCCCCGAGCTTACGCGCCACATCGAGGCTCTGCTTGGCACCTGACAACAAGGCGCTATCCCTCTGGTCGGACGGTGCGGCGCCGGGGGCCGCGCAGCCCCCCCTGATGCTCGGCCACGAGATCTACCGCCAATCCTCCTACGGGGCGTGGCACCCGCTGCGCATTCCGCGCGTGTCCACCGTGATGGATCTGACGCGCGCGCTCGGTTGGCTGCCGCGCGCGCGCTTTCGCACTTCGCCCCGCGTCAAGCCGGCAGCCCTCACCGCCTGGCACACGCCGGACTACGTCGCGGCGCTGCAACGCGCCGAGGCCGAAGGCACGCCACGCGCGGACGATCCGGAGCGCTACGGCCTCGGCACCTCGTCGAACCCCGTGTTTCCGGAGGTCTGGCGCCGCCCGGCCACTTCGGCGGGCGGATCCTATCTTGCCGGCAAGCTTCTGGCCGGGGGCGGGGTCGTCCATCATCCGGCAGGGGGGACGCACCACGCCATGCCCGGGCGCGCAAACGGGTTCTGTTACCTCAACGATCCCGTCCTCGCGATGCTCTCGCTCCGGCACGAAGGGGCGCAGCGGATCGCCTATGTCGATATCGACGCGCACCATTGCGACGGGGTCGAGGCGGGCTTTGCGGGCGATCCCGAGATCCTGATGATCTCCGTCCACGAGGAGCGCCGCTGGCCCTTCACCGGCGCGCTGGAGGAAACCGCGGGCGGCTCTGCCGTGAACCTGCCCGTGCCGCGCGGCCTGAACGACAGCGAGATGGCCTATATCCGCGAGGCGATGATCCTGCCGCTCGTGGCCGAGTTCGAGCCCGACGCGGTCGTCCTGCAATGCGGGGCCGATGCCGTGCGGGAGGATCCGCTGTCGCGGCTCGCGCTGTCCAATAACGCCCATTGGGAGGTTGTCGCCGCGCTTCGCCCCCTGTCGCCGCGCTACCTCGTGCTCGGCGGCGGCGGCTACAACCCCTGGAGCGTCGGGCGACTCTGGACGGGGGTTTGGGGGGTGCTGGCGGGAGAGGAGATCCCCGACCGTTTGCCGCCCGAGGCGGAGGAGGTTCTGCGCGCCCTGCGCTGGGAGGGGGACCGGCGCGGCAGGACACCCCCGGGCCATTGGTTCACCACGCTGCGCGACGCCGCGCGCCCCGGTCCGGTCCGCGGCGAGATCCGCGACCGGGTCGCCCGCGCGATGCAACTCAGGCTCGGCGCTGCCGGGCTTCGGTGCTGAGGCGCAACACGTCGATCAGCCGGTCGGCCACCTGGGCGCCGGACGCGGGCGCCCCGGTGCTCAGCGCTTCCATGGCCCGCTTCCCCAGGTCGTTTTGGACGTCCGGCGTCATGGCGCCCAGGGTCTGCGCAAGGTCCGGCGCGTCCTGCACGATGCGGACCGCCTCCGCCGCGGTCAGGCGGGTGAAGGCCTCCGCGGCGTTCTCCACATTGGGTCCGCTGATCAGCGCGCAGCCGAACTGCGCGGGCTCATAGGGTGTGTGCCCGCCCTTTTCCACCAGAGACCCGCCGATGAAGCAGATCCCGGCAGACGCATACCACAATGGCATCTCGCCCAGCGTGTCGGCCAGAAAGACGGGGGCGTCGCCGGGGGGATCGCCCGCGGAGCGGATTGCGCAGGCAAGGCCCGCCGCCGCGACGAGGCTGGCCACCTGGGCGCCGCGGGCAGGGTGACGCGGCGCCAGGATCAGCCGAAGCGCCGGCCGCACGGCGCGGGCCTCCACGAACGCCGCCAGAACCTGCTCCTCCTCCCCGTCATGGGTGGAGGCCGCCAGGACGGTGTTGGCCCGCTCAAAGCCAAGGTCCCGCACGGCGTCCGGGGCGGGCCGGTCCAGCGCGACCGCCGCCTTGAGCACCACGGGCGTGCCGAGCGCGTCCGGCTTCAGGCCCAGGCCGATGAGCCGCTCGCCAGACACCTGATCCTGCGGCAGCGCAAGGGCGACGCCCTGCAGCATCGGCCGGATCAGGCACTGAAGGTGCCGCCAGCGCCGCGCGCTGCGCGCCGACACGCGCGCGCCGATCAGGGCCACCGGCATCCCGTCACGGCGGGCGAGGCTCAGCTTGTTGGGCCACAGCTCGTTTTCGATCACGGCCATCGCGGTGGGCATCTCAAGCCTCAGAAGGGCACCAAGGCTTGTGCGATAGTCGAGCGGCGCAAGGCGGACCGTCACCCTCGGCATGCCCCATCCCCGCGCCATGTCGCGCGCCGTCGTCGTGTTGCAGGTCAGCAGGAGCGAAAGCTCCGGGCCGGCGTCCAGCAGCGCCTGGATCAGCGGCCGCGCCGCTGTAAGCTCGCCGTTGGAGGCGCCATGCAGCCAGAGACGCGGTGCCTCGGCCGCACGCTCCCCCCCGCGCGGGCGGGCCGGCCCGAGCCCCAGGCGTTCGGCAGCGTCCGCGCGCCGTTCGCGCCCGAGCAGCAGCCGCCAGAGCAGCGCCAGCGCCACGACGGGGGCAAGCAGGGTGAGGCCAACACGATAGAGGATCATCGCCTACCCCCCGCAGGACGACGGGGCGGTCCGGCGGCCGGGCCCATCAGGCGCCTTGGGACCTGGCGGCGCCCAGCTCGGGCGGCTCCAAGGGACCCTCGCCCGGGTTCAGCGCCGATTGAAAGCTCTGCAGCTCGAATGTCAGGCTCAGCACCCACCCCTCGTCGTCGGATTCACGGCGGTCCAACGTGCCTTCGAGCTGTTGGGCAAAGGCCTCGATCAGCCGCGTGCCGAGCCCCGCGCGGTACTCCGACTGCGTCGCCGCCAGTTTCTCGCCCGAGGAGTTCTCGATTTGCATGCGCACCTGGCCGTTGGCTTCCTCGCTCAGCGTGATCCGCATCCAGGGCCGCGCCCCGTTCGCCGGACGTCCAATGTGATGGAATACGTTCGTCACGGCCTCGCCCACCAGCAGCGCCAGCGGAACCGCCTGATCGGGATAGAGGCGGATCGGCGCGAAATCCGTCGTCACCTCGATCTCGCCGCCGATCCCGTCGATCTCGCCAAGCTTGCGGTTGACGATTTCGGCCAGCAGCGTGTCCGCCCGAAGCGTCGACAAGGCAGGCGTCTGGTAGAGGTGCTGGTGCACGGTGGCGAGGCTCATCACCCGATCCTGCACCCGGCGCAGGATGGCGCGGTTCTCGGGCGAGCGATGCTGGCGGATCTGCATGTTCAGGATCGACGCGATCAGCTGAAGGTTGTTCTTGACCCGGTGATGCACCTCCTTCAGCAGCACCTCTTGCTCGTGCACGGCCCGTTCGAGCCGCGTCTCGTCGCTCACGATCCGGCTTGTCATCGTGTCGAACGTGTCGGCGAGGTCGGTCAGCTCGTCCGGGGCGCCCTCCAGCCGGAAGGGCGGCAGCATCCGGTCGCCCGCCGTGAAGGCCTGCATGCGTCCCTGCAGGGCACCGAGGGGGCGCAGCAGCAGGCGGTTCACGGTGAAATAGGCCACCAGCAGCGACAGGACCCACATCAGAAGCGGAAGCACCACGCCGAGCGTCTGCGATGGGCCGACCTGCGCGTCAAAGAGCGAGCCCGGCTGCCAGGAGGCCAGCGTCACCACTTCGCCCTCCACCACGGGAACGGCGGCGAAGGTCCGCGTCTCGCCCGATCCGGTCGTGGCGGTCAGGGCGTGGGCCGGCGCGTCGGCCAGCGCGGCGTAATCGGCATCGGCCGGCAGGCGCGACGCGGCCGCATCCTCGGCCGGGCCGACGACCGCGCCGGGCAGATCGGGCGAGGACCACAGCACCTCGCCGGCGCGGTTCAGCGTCGCGATATCAAGTGCGGCGGGTTCTTCGCCGGGGATCGCGTCGACCGTCAGCAGAGCATTCTGCGACAGCCCGAGCAGGACCGTCCCGATCCGGACGCTCTGCGACGCGACACCGCTCTCGGCCGGGATCAGCCGGTAGACGGGCTGCAGCACCAGCAACGTCCCGGGCAGCGGTGCCAGGGCGCTTCCCGACACAACGGCGGCGTTCTCGGCCCCGGCCAGGAGCGCCGCGTGCCCGGCAGTCTCGTAGACATGCCCGTCCGATGTGCAGCTCAGATGCCCGTTCGTCTGGGCAAAACCCACGAACTCGACATTGTCCGCCGCCTTCGCGACCTGCTCCATCAGGGCCGCGCAGCCGGCGTCGCCCTGCGGGGCGGCCCGCAGAAGCGGCACGACAGCCCGGGCCTGGCCTTGCGCGGTGCGGATCATGGCGCGTTGCGCCGCCGCCACGCGGATTGCCTCGCCCAGAAGGGCGCGCTGGGACATTTCCCGCGTCGTCGCCGCGCCGTTGCGCGCCTCCACGAGCGCGATCACGCCGAGGGGCAGCACCGCGAGCGTCAGCAGAAGCGCGAGCCGCAGCCGCGCAGAGCGGAACCCGGTGCGTTGCGTGGTTTCTCGCGCGGTCGCGTCGGTCATCCCGTCAGAGCCCGGAGCGGCATTGCCCGCTCATGACGGCGCGGGTGCCGCGGTCGGTCATCTCCATCTCTTCATGGGCTTCCAGGCCGAGCAGATCCGCCAGCTTGCGGCGGGCCCGGTTCGCCCGGCTCTTGACGGTGCCCGCGGGCACGCAGGTCATCCGCGCGGCATCCTCGTAGGAAAACCCGGACGCGCCGACAAGCACCAGCGCCTCGCGCTGCTCATCGGGCAGTTGCGCGAAGGCGGCCGCGAAGTCGCGCAGCGCCAGCCGGCCGTCATGGGCCGGCTTTTCGGCCAGGCGGGACGAGAACACGCCGTCGGCATCGCCGATCTCGCGCCGCAGCTTGCGCCGGGTCGTGTAGAAGTGATTGCGCAGAATGGTGAACAGCCAGGCCCGGAGGTTCGTGCCCTCGCGAAAGCTGCCGAAGTTGGTCCAGGCCTTGACGACCGTGTCCTGCACAAGATCGTCCGCGGCGGTGGCATCCCGCGTCAGGGAAATGGCGAAGGCACGCATCGCGGCGAGATGCTGGGCAATCTCGTCACGCGGATCGGACGCCCGGGTGCGGGCGTTTGCGGTCTCGTTTCGCGGCGTGTCGTCCGCACGGCGAGCGGTCATTCAGGCGTGCCCTGGTCCTTGAGCTTGCGCAATAGATCGTGAAACCGCTCGGGCACATCTTCCTCGAGCGTGCGCTGGTACACCTTGCGCAGATTCTCATCAATCTGCTGATCCAGCCGCTTTTTCCGATCGTCCTGCACCATGACCATATACATGCGCTATAGAGTCCGCCTTTACCAGTGTGGCCCGACCCAACGTTGACGCCGCCGATTGGTTCCCGAAGAATGTGGAAAAGTTTACGAACAGGGGACATCGGGGATTGGCCAATCCAGCGCAGCTTGCGGATCTTGTGGGAGAAAACCTCCCTTTCCTTCGGCGCTATGCCCGTGCGTTAACGGGCAACCAGAACACGGGCGACACCTATGCGTCCGCGACGCTCGAAGCCCTCATCGAGGATTCGTCGATCTTCGATGACTCGGTCACGCCCAAAGCGGCGCTCTTTCGGGCGTTTCACCTGATCTGGTCGAGCGCGGGCGCCCCCGTTTCGGAGGGGGAGGACGCTATGTCGCGCCGGGCGCAGGGGCACATGTCGCGGCTCACGCCGAACAGCCGCGAGGCGCTTCTGCTGCACACGATCGAGGAGTTTCGCTTTGGCGAGATCTCCATGATCATGAACATCCCGGAGGCCGAGGCGCGCGACCTTGTCGAGCGCGCCCGGACCGAGATGGAGGACAGCATCGCCGGGCGCGTCCTGATTATCGAGGACGAGGCGATCATCGCGATGGATATCGAGGGGATCGTCGCCTCGATGGGGCATGCCGTCACCGGGATCGCGCGTACCCATGCCCGCGCGGTGGAGCTGGGCTTGCGGGACCGGCCCGACCTGATCCTCGCCGATATCCAGCTTGCCGACGACAGTTCGGGCATCGACGCGGTGAACGATCTCCTGCGGACGTTCCCGGAAACGCCCGTGATCTTCATCACGGCGTTTCCCGAGCGGTTGCTGACGGGGGACCGGCCGGAGCCCGCGTTCCTGATCTCGAAACCCTATACCGAGGAACAGGTGCGCAGTTCGGTGAGCCAGGCCATGTTCTTTGCCTCGACCGAGGGCATCAGCGGGTAGAGCGGCCGCGAACCGTCGCCGAATAGGGAGCGACGCGCTTCGGGCGCGCGTCTTCAGGGCAGACGCGCGCGTTTCGGGCCGGGCACGGCGTCCGGTCCGCCTGTATCGGTAGGGCCCGGCGGCTGTATCCGCGCCGCGTCGGGCTCCTCGGCAGGGGTGTCGGCCCTGCCTCCCGCGCTCGCCACCGCGGAGGGCCGTTCGGGCCCCTGGTCGGCAGACGGCGCCGCATCGGAGGGCGCGCCATCGGGGGACGGATCCCCCGCCGAGCTGGGCGCTGCACCCTCGGCGTCGCCCCGGCGCGACAGCTCCACGTCGAAGATCGACCCCAGCACAACCACATAGGCGCTGATGTAGAACCACATCAGCAGGGCGATCACCGCCCCGAGAGAGCCGTACACCTTGTCGTAATTCCCGAAGTTGGCGAGGTAAGTAGAGAAGGCCCACGAGGCAGAGCCCCAAAGGGCGACCGCCAAGAGGGCGCCCGGTGTCACGACCCCGGCCCAGCGCCAACGCGGCGGCGCTTCTTTCTTCGCAGGGCCAAAGCGGTAGAGGGCCCCGATCGCAACAAGGACGATCGCACCCCCCATGACCCAGCGCAGCACGCTGAGCGCCGAGCCGGCATAGGGACCGAGCGGCAGAAACGCGAGCGCGACCGGCGCCACGACGACGGAGGCCAACGCCACGAGCGCCGCAACGATCAGGCTGGAAGACAACGCAAGCGCCGTCATGACATGCCAGATGCCGCCGCGCGGTTTCGCCCGGTGCACCTTGTTCAGGGCCCCGATCAGGGCGGCGACCCCGGACCGCGACGCCCAGAACGCGCCGAGAAGCGACACCGCGGAGGCCCAGCCCAGCGTTGTCGCGGCGCCCGACGTCAAGGCGTTGACCTGCCGCTCGATGATGTCGAATCCTTCTTCCGGCACCATGGGCTCGATCACCTTGACCTCTTCCGCCACCACGGCCGGGTCCGCCACAAGGCCCCACAGGGCGACGATGGCCGTAAGCGTGGGGAAGATAGCGAAGAGCCCATAGAAGGCGACGCCCGCGGATACGAGGCCGGTGTTCACCTCCGAACTGCGCGCCGACATCGCGCTCAGCAGGTCGAGGGTCCGCCGAAGGGGCGCGGGCAAAAGCTGGGTCAGGGTCATGGTGCGGCGGGTCCGTCGCGTCGTGGGCCGGTGCGCCAAACGTCATGCTGCCCGAGCGGTCCCCTGATGCAGCCGAGGCGTGTGCACGCCGATGCTGCGGCCGGACCAGGGGCTTAACATCCCGTCGGCATGCTCTACGTTATCACACGGGATCGCCATGTGAACGCCGCCGTCAGAACCTTGCCCGATAAGCCCTTGTCTCAATTGACCGCCATCGCACCATGACCGACAACCGAGGGCGCGGGCCCTTCAACCGTATCGCTGTTCTGGGGGCCGGGTCCTGGGGCACCGCGCTGGCCGCCGTCGCGGCGCGGGCGGGCCGCGACGTGCGCCTCTGGGGCCGCAACGCGGACGATCTCGCCGCCATCGCGGCGACGCGCCGGAACGCGAAGTACCTGGGCGAGATCGAACTTCCCGAAGGGGTGCAGTGCGAGCCGGACATGGCGCGCGCCCTCGACCGGGCGGATTGCGCCCTGATGGTCACCCCCTCGCGGACGCTCAGGGCGATGGCGCAGGGCATGGCGCGGCATCTGCCTGCGGGCATTCCCATCGTGCTCTGTGCCAAAGGCATCGAACAGGGGTCGGGCAAGCTTCTGGGGGAAGTCGTGGAAGAGGAGCTTCCCGGCCACCGCATCGGCGTCCTGTCCGGCCCGACCTTCGCGCGGGAAACCGCGCTCGACTATCCAACGGCCGTTACGCTCGCATTTCCCTTCGCCGCTGCGGACCGTCGCGCGCCGCAGACGGCGCCGGCCTCGCGCCTTGCGCTGTCGCTCGGCGGGCCGATGTTTCGCCCCTACGTGTCCGACGACATGGTGGGGGTCGAGGTTGCGGGCGCCGTGAAGAACGTGATCGCCATCGCCTGCGGGATGATGACGGGCGCCGGCTATGCCGAGAACACGCGCGCCGCCCTCATCACCTGGGGGGTCGACGAGATGAAGACGATGGCAGAGGCGCTGGGCGGACGCCGCGAAACGGTGACCGGGCTGGCGGGCACGGGCGATCTGACGCTGACCGCCTCGTCGCCGACCTCGCGCAACATGAAGCTGGGTCTCCAGCTCGGGCAGGGGGTCGCGCGCACGGCATGTTTCGGCGGCAAACCCGTCGTGGTCGAGGGCGAGGTGAACGCGGTGTCCGTCATGGACCTCGCCGAGAAGATCGGCATCGATATGCCCGTCTGTCGAGCAGTGCACGCGATCCTGCATCGCGGCGCGGATCTGCGTGAGACGTTCGCGGCGCTCTGGTCGCGGCCCATCGTGGGAGAGCCGCGTGCCCTCGATATCGAGATGGCGCACCCGGCAGCCGGCAGGCCGCCGCCAGCGGGCACGCCCCCCGCCGCCGGCCCGCCCGAGGCGGCGGAATGACGGATCTGTCCAATCATGCGTTCGTGCTTGCCACCGATCTGGACGGAACGTTTCTGGGCGGATCGGAGTACGAGCGCGCGGCCCTCTATGCCTGGATCGACGCGCATCGCGAAAGCGTGGGCCTGATCTTCGTCACCGGACGCGACCCGGAGTTCATCGTGTCGCTCACCAAGAACACGCCGATCCCGACGCCCGACTACGTCGTCGGCGATGTCGGCACCACAATCGCCCAGGTTTCGCCGGAGGGTCATGTCGAGCCCATGGCCGCGCTCGAGGGACAGATTTCCGAGATCTGGGCAGATGCCGGTGCCGATGTTCGCGCGGCCCTCGACGGGGCGCCGGGGCTGACGCTGCAGGAAACGGCATTCCGGTATCGCGTGAGCTATGACCTTGTCCCGGGCGAGATGGATCCCGACCTGCCGCACCGGATCGAGGCCCTCGGCGTCGATGTCCTGATCTCCGACAATCGCTTCTTCGATGTGCTGCCCAAAGGCGTGTCGAAAGGGCCCTCCCTGCGCCGCCTCGTGTCGCATCTCGACATCGCGGAACCCCGGGTTCTCGCGGCTGGCGACACGATGAACGATTTCTCCATGCTGGCCTCCGGCCTGCCGGCTGTCGCGGTCGGCAACTCCGAGGAGGCGCTGCTGTCGGCCCTGCCGGAGGCGCCGCATATCCATCGGGCCAGAAGACACGGCGCCGCCGGGATCGCCGAGGCGATCGCCGCGTTCAAGCTCCATCCAGCGATTGAGGAGGCGATCGATGCCGTCTGATCTGGTCATCGTGTATCACCGTCAGCCCTATGAGGAAGTCGAGGGCGACGACGGCGAGATCCTCTATCGCGAGAACAAGTCGCCGAACGGGATCGTGCCGACGCTGAAAGCGCTCTTCGGCAAGGTCGATCACGGCGCCTGGGTGGCCTGGAAGGAAGCCGAAGACCCCTCCAACCCGGATTTCGAGCGGGTCGTCGAGATCGAGGACAGCTTCGGCGCCTATACGGTCTCGCGGCTGCCGCTCACCAAGGCGCAGGTGCAGAGCTTCTACCATATCACCTCGAAGGAGGCGTTCTGGCCGATCCTGCACGCCTTCAAGGAACGCTACAATTACGACCCCGTCGACTGGCCGACGTTCCGCGAGGTGAACTGGGCCTTCGCCGAGGCGGCCGCGCGGGAAGCGGGACCCGGGGCGCTCGTCTGGATTCACGATTATAACCTCTGGCTGGTGCCGGGCTACCTGCGCCAACTTCGCCCCGATGTGACCATCAGCTTCTTTCACCACACGCCGTTCCCGTCGGCCGACATGTTCAACGTTCTGCCGTGGCGCGAGGAGATCGTGCGCTCGCTGCTCGACTGCGACGTCGTGGGCTTCCACATTCCGCGCTATGTCGCCAACTTCACCCAGGTCGTGCGCTCGCTCTTCGATGTCGAAGTGTCCTCCCGCCGGTCGGTGAAGACCTCCGACCAGCCGCTCGGCTCGGCGCTCGACGAGCGTTCCCAGCCAACGGAACTGACGCTGGAGGACGGCCGGACGGTGAAACTGCTGGCCTCGCCCGTGGGTATCGATGTGGGCTTCATCGGCGAGAAGGCCCGTTCGGAGCCCACGATCCGCGCGCTCACCTCGATCGAGGCGGACAAGGGCGACGGCATGCTCGTGCTGTCGGTCGGGCGCACCGATTACACCAAGGGCGGGCCGGAGCAGTTGCTGGCCTTCGAACGCCTGCTGCAGCGGCGCAAGGATCTGCACGGTAGGATACGCCTCATGCATGTCTCGGTCGTGGCGAACCGCAACATGACCGCCTACGCCGAGATCCAGTCGCATATCGAGCAGCTCGCCGGGCGGATCAACGGCACTTTCGGCACGCTGGAATGGCAGCCGCTCGCCTTCATCAGCCAGCCGATCCCGTTCGACCAGCTCGTCGCCTATTACCGCGCGGCGGATGTGGCCTGGATCACGCCGCTCGCCGACGGGATGAACCTGGTGTGCAAGGAGTACGTGGCCGCGCGCGTGGATGGCGACGGGGTGCTGGTGCTGTCGGAGTTCGCCGGCGCCGCGGTGGAGCTGACCTCGGCGGTGCTCACCAACCCGTTCTCGGCGCGCTCCATGGACACCGCGATCGAGCAGGCGCTGGCCATGGGGGAGGCGGAGCGGCGCGACAGGATGGCGGCGATGCGTGAGGTGGTCGAACAGGCGGACATCAAAGCCTGGGGAGAGGCGCAGATGGCCTTCGGGAAGAAGGCCGCCCAGAGCGCCGCCTGATCCAGCCCCCGCGCGGGCCCAAGCCGTGCGCAAGGGGGGCCAGCCCCCCGTCGCCGTCGGCGACGCCCCCCGGGATACTTCCGGCAAGATGAAGGGGGAGTGGGGCTTGCGGGCCCGGCGCTACATCCATTGTCCCGGTTCCATCAGCCCAAGCTCCATCAATTGTGTGCTTGTCCAGGTGAAGGGGGTGGAGCCGGTCCAGAGAAAGCTCTCGATCTCGCCGCGCGATACCGAGTTCGACCGGAGCGCCTTGGCGGCGCGGAACGAGCAGATCGCGGCGGTGAGGCTGTGGTGCCACGCGCAGGCATAGGTGTTCATCTCCGGCACGTTCAACGTTCCGTCGGGCAGAAGGCGCAGGCCGGGGCGGGTGCGGAAGAGCGCGATCCGGTCGATCCGGCGGCGGGCCGGGTGGGTATGCTCCTCGAAGCGCCAGCGCAGGCCGCCGTAGAAGTCCAGCTGCCGCTCGCGCGGCGCGTTGGGCGGGTCCGGCTGGGCGCGTGCGAGGGCGTAGTAGCCGATCCTGTCGAGATAGGGCGCGGCGCGGTCGACGCCGGAGGGCGTTTGCGCGAGATCCGCCGCGTAGAGGTCGACGACGAAGCCGAGCAGGGCCTCGCGCCGCTCCTCGGCATGGAAGGACAGCATCTCGCCCACGCTGCGGCTCTCGCAAAACGGATACATCAGGTACTCGGCGTTGTAGCAGGCATGCAGCCATGTGCCGGGCGGGGCTGTCTCAATGGCGGCGTTCACAACCTCGGTGAGGGTATCGGCGGGCCGGGTGTCCATTCGGATCCGGGCGAGCCGGAGGGCGGGCCGTGCCGGGAGGGGGCGCGGCGGGTCGGGCAGGGGGACCGTGTCCGGCGCGAAGACGGCAATGCTGCGAAACCCGCGCTCCGCCAGATGCGCGAGCGTCGAGCCCAGCTCGACCGCGTCCTCCGCGATAAGGAGCGCCGCCGGCCCGGAGGCCAGGGCGGCTTTGCCCGATCTGCGGAAGGCGGCGAGACTGTCGAAGACGCGCGTCATGGCCGCACCGTGACGCGACCCCGTCGGGATGGAAAGGCGCGGCGCCTCCGTTCCGCGGGGAGCGGCGCAATCGGGCGACACCGCGGCGCGGCCCGCGTTGCCTGACCCCTGTAATTCCGCTAGGCACCGGCCACGCGAACGGAGGACGAGCCATGGGCGATGCGCCGAAGAAGCTCTTCATCAAGACCTACGGCTGTCAGATGAATGTCTATGACAGCGAGCGGATGGCCGAGAGCCTTGGCGCTGCCTATCGCACGGTGGAGGCACCGGAGGACGCGGACCTGATCCTGCTCAATACCTGCCATATCCGCGAGAAGGCGGCTGAAAAGGTCTATTCCGAGATCGGGCGGCTGAAGGGGCTGAAGACGTCGAACCCCGATCTCAAGATCGGTGTGACGGGATGTGTGGCCCAGGCCGAGGGCGAAGAGATCATCGCCCGCGCGCCGGTCGTCGATCTTGTCGTCGGGCCGCAGAGCTACCACCGCTTGCCCGAACTGGAGCGCCGGGCGCGACGCGGCGAGCGCCCCACACTGACGGAGTTCGACGAGGATAAGTTCGCGGCCCTGCCCGGACGCAAGGCGCGGCGCGCGCCGTCGGCATTTCTGACCGTCCAGGAAGGGTGCGACAAGTTCTGTGCCTTCTGCGTCGTGCCCTATACGCGCGGCGCGGAAACCTCTCGCCCGGTGGCACGGGTGCTGGCGGAGGCCGAGCGGATGGTGGATGCGGGCGTGCGCGAGATCACGCTTCTCGGCCAGAACGTCAACGCCTATCACGGCACGGATGGGGGCGAGATCCGGTCGCTCGCCTGGCTGATCCGGCGGCTCGACGAGATCCCCGGCTTGGCGCGGATCCGCTACACGACTTCCCACCCCAATGACATGACGGACGACCTGATCGCGGCGCATGGCGAGGTCGAGGCGCTGATGCCTTATCTGCACCTGCCGGTGCAGTCGGGCTCGGATCGGATCCTGAAGCGGATGAACCGCAAGCACACCGCGGCCGCCTATCTGGAGATCATCGTCCGGCTGCGGGCCGCGCGACCCGATCTCCTGCTCTCGGGCGACTTCATCGTCGGCTTTCCAGAGGAAACCGACGCCGATTTCGAGGATACGCTGCGGCTGGTGGACAGCGTCGGCTACGGTCAGGCCTATTCGTTCAAGTACTCGGCCCGGCCCGGAACGCCGGCGGCGGAGCGTGCCGAGGTTCCGGCGGATGTGGCGGATGCGCGGCTCCAGCGTCTGCAGGCGCTGCTGAAAGACCAGCAGCGCGCACGGCAGGACGAGATGGTCGGGCGCATGGCGGCGGTGCTCCTTGAAAAGCCCGGTCGCGAGGCGGGACAGATGGTCGGCAAGTCCGAGCACCTCCATGCGGTGCACGTGCATACGCCGTCGGCGGCGGGAACGCTCCTGCCGGTCCGGATTGTCGAGAGTGCGCCCAACTCGCTGCGAGGCGAGGCCGCCTAGAGCATGACAGGGCAGGGCGCGTGGCCGCGCTGCCTCAGGGTCAATCGGCGGGGCGGCCCAGGTACGGGCAAAATCGCCTGAGCGTCACCCAGGCGGGTTGGTGCGCAGCACCTCACGCAGTTGCTTCCTCTGGTGGTCGGGATTGCGCACGCCGTACTCGTCGCGGCAGATATGCTCGGCGATGACGGTCGCCTTCTCGTAGGAATACCCGAGCTGCAGCAGGTCGTTGATGAAGACCGAATTCGCACGGTCCCACGCGACGGCATCCATCCATCCGCGATAGCAGGAGATGTTGATCGTGTTGGGATCGGAATCGTGGGGGGAGGGGTCGCGCGCCTGTGCGGGGGCGGCCAGTACGCTGCCGGCCAGAAGGGCTGCGATCATTATCGACTTGTCCATGGTACCATCCTTCGTTTCAAGCGGACCCGTCGGTGAACCGTGGTCCCGGCTGCCCGGCGCGCGCCGTCCGACAGGGCCGAAGTGTAGCGAAAATGAGGCAAAGTGGAAGCGGAAGCCCCCGATGCGCGCATGACGTAGAGACAATGCGTGCCCCTGGATCGGGCTTTCTCCGGCCCCTAAACAATACGCCACACTTTAACCACTTTCTCCTCGATTCGGAGACCCGTGCGCGATGCGCCGCTGCGTACGCCCCCGCGTCCGGACCTAGCCGAAGATGGTTAATGCCCGCCTAATCCCCTCTGCATTGTGCGCGTATTGCAACCCTCTCTAACACCACAGGATTTTGAGGGTCGCGGCGGTCCTGGCCGTTCATCTTGTAGGTTGGCCGCCAACAAAAGTGTGTCGAAGGCATGAAATCTGGCCGCCAGCGCTTGCCAGCCGCGATCTCCTCGGTGCAACTTGAGCCCACGTTACCGAGGACCGGAGCCGCGAATTGGGATTCGAAGCGCTGACCCCACCGACCGCCACCGCCACCGACCCTGACACGCTCGAAACCGCACTCGAGTTTCCCGACAACCGCCTGCTCGTCGATTTGTGCGGCGAGTTCGACAGGAACCTCGCGCAGATCGAGCATGGGCTGGGCCTGCAGATCCTGCGGCGCGGGAATCACCTGGCGCTTGTGGGCGATAGCGAGGCGCGCGGCCGTGGCGCTGCGCTGCTGCAAGGTCTCTACGAGCGTCTGGAGGCCGGGCGCGAGGTGCTGCCGGCCGATATCGACGCGGCGCTCCGGCTTGGCGACGGCGCGCAGGAGGACGCCGCGACCGATCAGCTCGAAATGTTCCAGGGCGGGCATGTCGAGATCAAGACGCGCAAGAAGATCGTGGAGCCGCGCACGGAAGCACAGAAGGCCTATGTGCGCGCGCTGTTTTCGCACGAACTGGCCTTTGGCATCGGGCCTGCGGGCACCGGCAAGACGTATCTCGCCGTGGCCGTGGCGGTGAACCATTTCGTGTCGGGCCGCGTCGACAAGATCGTTCTGGCGCGACCCGCCGTCGAGGCGGGCGAACGCCTCGGGTTCCTGCCGGGCGACATGAAAGACAAGGTCGATCCCTATATGCAGCCGCTCTACGATGCGTTGAGCGATTTCCTGCCCGGCAAGACCGTGACCAAGCTGATCGAGGAAAAGACCATCGAAATCGCACCCTTGGCCTTCATGCGGGGGCGCACGCTCTCGAATGCGGCGGTGGTGCTCGACGAGGCGCAGAACGCGTCGGCGATGCAGATGAAGATGTTTCTCACGCGTTTGGGCGAAGGCTCGCGCATGGCGATCACCGGGGATCGCACCCAGGTCGACCTGCCCCGCGGCATGCCGTCCGGCCTTGTCGAAGCCGAGCGGCTGTTGAAGGGCATCGGAGACATCAGCTTTTCCTACTTCTCCTCCAAGGACGTCGTGCGCCACCATCTGGTCGCCAAGATCCTGCAGGCCTACGACGCCGATCCCGACGCGATGTGAGCGCCCTGTCGATGAGTGTCGACGTGGAGGTGCTGATCGAGCACGCGGGATGGACAGAGCTGGACCTTGAGACCCTGGCCGCGTCGGCCGCGCGGGCGACGCTGGCCAGGCTGGGGATCGGCGGGCCTGCGGCGGTGGTGGTGCTGGCAACCTCCGACGCCGCCGTCGCCGCGCTGAACGCCCAGTTTCGCGACAAGCCCGTGCCGACGAACGTGCTGTCCTGGCCCGCCCAGAGCCTCGCCCCGGATGCGCCGGGTCAGGCGCCGCAACCGCCCGCACGGGATCCGACCGGCGCCCTCGAACTGGGCGATATCGCGCTCGCTTACGAGACATGCGCGCGCGAGGCCAAGGCAGCCGGTAAACCCCTGAAGGACCACGCCACGCATCTCATCGTGCACGCCATCTTGCATCTGGCGGGTTACGATCACATCTCCGATGAAGATGCTGCCTTGATGGAACGTCTGGAGGCTGAGATACTTTCGACACTTGGTCTCCCCGATCCTTACACGATTTCCGGGTAGTGCCAGAATTTGGAAGCGGGCCCGCAGGTTGGCGCCCGCATTTGGATAAGGACAGATGGGCGAGACAGCCGACGATTCGTCTACCGCTGCGCACAGCGCGCACCACATGGAACCCAAACAGCCCTCCGGCTTCTTCACTCGAATCGGAACGCTCTTCGGCGGTCAGCCCGATGCGGGCCCCGTCGCCGCGGATGACAGCGTCGATCCGGCGGGCGAGCACGGAATGGGCAACCTCCGCCTGAAACGCGTGGAGGATGTGATGATCCCGCGGGTGGAGATTACCGCGGTGCCTGCCGATATCGGCCTTGCGAGCCTGATCGAGGTCTTCCAGAACAGCGGCAACACCCGCCTGCCGGTCTACGAGGGCACGCTCGACGAACCGATCGGGATGGTCCACCTCAAGGACCTTGCCTTGAAGCATGTCTTCACCGGATGCGCCGAGGAGGAGTTCGACCTGCGCGCGCTCCTGCGGCCCCTGCTTTATGCGCCGCCGTCTATGCCCATCGGGGTTCTGTTGCAGAAGATGCAGACCGATCGCAGCCATATGGGCCTTGTGATCGACGAATATGGCGGGGTCGACGGCCTTGTGACCATCGAGGACCTTATCGAGCAGGTGATCGGCGAGATCGAGGACGAGCACGACATCGCCGACGAGGCGCTTTGGTCCGAGGAGAAGCCCGGTTGCTACACCGCCGCCTCCCGTACCCCGCTGACCGACTTCCAGGACGCGATCGGGCTGCGGCTGGTGGAAGAGGGCGAGGAGGAAGAGATCGACACGCTCGGCGGCCTCGTCTTCATGGAAGCGGGCCGGGTGCCCGCGCGCGGCGAGGTGATCCCGCACCCTTCCGGCGTCCAATTCGAAGTCGTCGATGCCGACCCCAGGCGGATCAAGCGGTTGCGCGTCCGGATGCCCGGCGCGGGCCAAGTGCTTCGACAGACGGCGGCCGAGTAGTGGCCGATCGGGCGCGCGCCGTGCCGCCGCGAGGGTGAGCCGGGCGCATGAGCGCGCCCGAACCGCCCCTGGGTCCTCCCCCTGATCCGCGCGCGCCGCCGCGACCCGTGGACCTGACATCGGTGCGGCGCGCGGTCCTGCGCCCGCGCACCGGCCTGGCGCTTGGCGGTGCACTGGGCGCACTGGCCGCGCTCGGACACGCGCCGGTCTCCTGGCCGTGGCTGTCGGTGCTCGCATTCGCGCTGGCCATCGGCCTCTTCTCGCAGCCCCTGGGCTGGCGCGTGGCCGCATGGCGGGGCTGGGCGCTCGGAACGGGGTACTTCGCCGTCGCCCTCTTCTGGATCGTTGAGCCGTTCTTCGTCGACCCGGTGCGCCACGGCTGGATGGCCCCCTTTGCCCTTGTCCTGATGGCGGGCGGTCTGGCGCTGTTCTGGGCCCTCGCCTTTGCGCTCGCGCAGGGGCTCGGCCGCGCAACCGCGCCGCGCGCGCTCTGGCTGGTGATCACGCTCACGGGGGCGGAAATTGCGCGCTCGGTCGTGCTCACGGGCTTTCCCTGGGCCCTGATCGGCCACATCTGGGTCGGCTGGCCGCAGATGCACCTGGCTGCGCTGGGGGGCGCTGATGCCCTGACGCTCGTCACCCTGACCGCCGCCGCCCTGCCGACGCTCTTCGGCGTGCGGCGGCTGATGCTCGGGGCCATCGCGGGGGCGGCGCTGGCCGCGCTGCCCGGGGCCTATGCCGCGTGGCGCCTCCCCGCCGCCGGGGCAACGCTCGACATCGCGGAGGCGCCGCTCGTCCGCCTTGTCCAGCCTAACGCGCCGCAGCATCTGAAATGGCGGCCCGACATGATCGGGGTCTTCTGGGAGCGCGCGCTTGCCCTGACGACGACGCCCGAGGGCGCCGCGGTGCCGGATCTGGTGATCTGGCCCGAAACCTCCGTGCCGTATCTCTTGGAGAATGCCGCGCCGGGCTTCGCGCGGATGGCATCGGCGGCGGGCGGGGCGGCCCTTGCCGCGGGGATCCAGCGCCGCGACGCGGACGGGAACTGGCGCAATGCGCTTGTTGTTCTGGATGCCGAGGGCGGCGTCGCGGCTCTCTACGATAAGCACCATCTCGTGCCGTTCGGGGAGTACATGCCGCTGTCCGACCTTTTCGAGCGCTGGGGCGTCTTCGGCCTGGCAGCAAATCTCGCAGGCTCCTATGCCGCGGGGCCCGGGCCGCAAATCCTCGATCTGGGGCAGGTGGCCCGCCTCGGTACCGTTATGCCGCTGATCTGCTACGAGGCGATCTTTTCCCGCGACATACGGCATGCCGCATCCCGGCCGGACTGGCTGCTGCATGCGACCAACGATGCCTGGTTCGGCCAGGTGTCCGGGCCCTATCAGCACCTGGCGCAGGCCCGGCTGCGGGCGGTGGAGTTCGGCCTGCCCGTCCTGCGCGCGGCCAACACGGGCGTGTCGGCGGTGATCGATGGCCACGGGCGCGTTGTGGAGCATATCGCGCTGGGCGAAGCCGGGTCGCTCGACGCGCGCCTGCCGGCTCCGCTGCCGGAAACAATCTATGCCCGCCTCGGCGATCTTCCCGTGGGGCTTGCCCTTCTTGTGCTTTCGGGCGGCGCGATGACCCTCGGCGCGCGGGTTGGGGTTGCACCTGCCCGGAAGCGGGAGTAGGCGCAAGCGACTGTCCGTCACAACGGCTTCCTGGCGTGGCGGCGTAACCCCAGTGGAGCACCCCATGTCCCCCGAATCCTCCTCCCGTTCCGAGTTTGTTTTCACCTCTGAATCCGTGTCTGAGGGCCATCCCGACAAGGTGTGCGACAGGATCTCCGACGCCATCCTGGATGCCTTCATCGGCGAGGAGCAGAACGCCCGCGTGGCGTGCGAGACCTTTGCCACGTCCGGAATGGTCGTGGTGGGGGGCGAGGTCGGCCTGTCGCAGCCGGAGCGGCTGAAGGACTTCATGGGCCGCATCGGCGAGATCGCCCGCAATTGCATCCGCGATATCGGCTACGAGCAGGACAAGTTTCACTGGAACACCTGCCATGTGCTGAACTTCCTGCATCAGCAATCGGCGCACATCGCGCAGGGCGTCGACAAGGAGGGTGCCGGCGATCAGGGCATCATGTTCGGCCACGCGACCGACGAGACGCCGGAACTCATGCCCGCGCCGATCCAGTATGCGCACAAGATCCTGCAGCGGCTCGCCGCGGCGCGGAAATCGGGCGAGGAGCCCACGCTGCGCCCCGATGCGAAATCGCAACTCTCGATCCGATACGAGGGCGGCAAGCCAGTCGAGGTAACCTCGATCGTGCTGTCGACCCAGCACGCCGACGAAAGCCAGACGTCCGCCGATATCCGCGCCATCGTGGAGCCCTATATCCGCGAGGTGCTGCCCGCGGGCTGGATCACGGACGCCACCGAGTGGTGGGTCAATCCCACGGGCACCTTCGTGATCGGTGGGCCCGACGGCGATGCGGGGCTGACGGGGCGCAAGATCATCGTCGACACCTATGGCGGTGCCGCGCCCCATGGGGGCGGCGCCTTCTCGGGCAAGGACCCCACCAAGGTCGACCGGTCCGCCGCCTATGCTGCGCGCTATCTTGCCAAGAACGTCGTAGCCTCGGGCATGGCCAAGAAGTGCACGCTGCAGGTGTCCTACGCCATCGGCGTGGCCAAGCCGCTGTCGATCTACGCCAACACCTACGGCACCGGCGAGGTGGACGAGGCCGCGATTGAGCGCGCCGTGATGGAGGTGATGGACCTGACCCCCCTCGGCATCCGGACCCATCTCGACCTCAACAAGCCGATCTACGAGCGCACCGCCGCCTACGGCCATTTCGGCCGCGCGCCCGAGAATGACGGCGGGTTCTCCTGGGAACGGACGGATCTGACCGAGGCCCTCGCCCGCGCCGTGCAGTAGACACGTCGACCGGCCGACCCTCGGGCCGATCGCGGCCCGGTGATCCGCCCCCTGCGGCCAATGGCCCATGTCGGCGGCGGGATGCGCTATGTCGCTGCCGGGCATGGACATTCGCGGGCCGGATTGCTTCTCTCGCTGCGGTCGAGAGGAGAAACCATGCGCTACAGCGCCCTGCGCATTCTGACGGAAGGTCTGACGGGCAATCGCGGATGGAAGCCCGCGTGGCGCAAGGCCGAGCCGAAGCCGCATTACGACGTGGTGATCATCGGGGGCGGCGGGCATGGCCTCGCCACCGCCTATTACCTGGCCAAACACCACGGCGTGACACGCGTCGCGGTGCTGGAGAAGGGGTATCTCGGCTCCGGCAATATCGGGCGCAACACCACCATTGTGCGGGCCAATTACGGGTTGCCCGGCAATTCGGAGTTCTACTCGCACTCGCTGAAGCTGTGGGAGGGGCTGGAGCAGGAGCTCAACTACAACGTGATGCATTCCCAGCGGGGTATCATCAACCTGTTCCATTCCGACGGGCAGCGGGATGCCTATGCCCGCCGGGGCAACGCCATCCGGAACCAGGGCGACGACGCCATCCTGCTCGACACCGAGGGTGTGCGAAGGATCCTGCCCTATCTCGACTTCGAGCAGACGCGCTTTCCGATCTATGGCGGGCTCTACCAGCCCCGGGGCGGCACGGCGCGCCACGACGCCGTCGCCTGGGGGTTTGCCCGCGGGGCCGACCGGCTCGGTGTCGATATCATCGAGAACTGCGAGGTCACAGGCATCACTGTCGAGGCGGGCCGGGTGACCGGCGTGGCCACCTCGCGCGGGCCCATCGGGGCGGGGCGGGTCGGCATGGCCGTCGCGGGACGGTCGAGCCAAGTCGCCGCGCTGGCAGGCCTCAAGGTGCCCATCGAGAGCCACGTGCTTCAGGCCTTCGTCACCGAAGGGCTGAAGCCGGTGATCGACCATGTCGTGACCTACGGGATGGGCCATTTCTACATCAGCCAGTCCGACAAGGGCGGCCTCGTCTTCGGTGGCGATCTGGACTTCTACCCCTCCTACGCCGCGCGCGGGAACCTGCCCATGGCCGAGCATGTGATCGAGGCGGGCGTGACGCTGATGCCGATGATCGCCAAGGCGCGTTTGCTGCGCAGCTGGGGCGGGATCATGGATATGTCGCCCGATGGCTCCCCGATCATCGACCGTACCCCGGTGGACGGGCTCTATTTCAATGGCGGCTGGTGCTATGGCGGGTTCAAGGCCGTGCCCGGGTCCGGCGATTGCTTCGCACATCTCTTGGCTACGGACGCCCCGCACGCCGCCGCCGCGCGCCTGCGTTTCGACAGGTTCGAGACGGGCCGCGGCCTGATGGATGAAGAAGCGACAGGGTCGCAGCACAATCTGCACTGAGGGACGTCCATGCGCATCGACTGCCCGGTTTGCGGGCCCCGCGATCTGAGAGAGTTCACGCCGAAGGGCGCGGCCTGCTATGCCACCCGTCCGGAGGGCGAGGAGTGGTCGGAGGCGTGGCACGAACACCTGCACCTGCGCGAAAACCCCGCGGGCCGGTCCGAGGAGCTTTGGTATCATGGGGCGGGGTGTTCCGCCTGGCTGATCGTGGAGCGAGATACGCGGACGCACGAGATCTTCTCGGTGCGGCGCGCGGACGGGGGCGCGGCATGAGGGGGGCTCTGCACGCCATCGGCCTGCGTCTTTGCGAGGCGGCACATCCTGAGAGCGGTCGCCCTGTCGCCGCGCCCGCCCCACGGCGGAACCGGCCATGAGGGTTGCCGGATACGGTCGCGTCGACCGGGCGCGCAAGCTGAGGTTTCGCTTCGACGGTCGCTCCTATGCCGGTTTTGCGGGCGACACGCTCGCCTCGGCGCTTCTGGCCAACGATGTCCGCCTGGTGGCGCGCAGCTTCAAGTACCATCGCCCGCGCGGGGTGATGACCGCCGGGTCGGAGGAGCCGAACGCGCTCGTCGAGATCGGCCGCGGGGCTGCGAAGCTGCCCAATGTCCGGGCGACGGTGCAGGAGCTCTATGACGGCCTCTATGCCGAGAGCCAGAACCGCTGGCCTTCGCTGGCGGTCGACATGCTGGCGGTCAACGCGCTGGCGGCTCCGTTCCTGGGGGCCGGCTTCTACTACAAGACCTTCATGTGGCCGCCATCGTTCTGGGAGAAAGTCTATGAACCCGCGATCCGGCGCGCAGCGGGCCTCGGCCGCTTCAGCCGCGAGGCCGATCCGGCGCGGCAGGAAAAGGCGTTTGTCTCCTGCGATGTGCTGGTCATCGGGGCGGGTCCGGCCGGGCTGATGGCCGCCCAGGTGGCCGCCGCCGCGGGGGCGGACGTGCTTCTGGTGGACGAAGGCACCGCGCCCGGCGGGCGCCTGCTGGCCGAAGACGAGGCCGTTGGCGGCAAGGCGGGCCATCGCTGGGCGGCATCGCTGGCAGAGGGTCTGGCGGCCCTGCCGAACGTGCGGATCCTGACGCGCACCGCGGTGACCGGCGCCTATGACGGCGGCACCTATGGCGCATTGGAGCGGGTGGCCGAGCATGTCGCGGAAAGGGGCGATGCGCCCGGTGTCTGTTTCTGGCGGATCGACGCTCGGGTGGCCGTGCTCGCCACCGGGGCCCTGGAACGGCCGATCGCGTTTCCCGGAAACGACCGTCCCGGCGTCATGATGGCCTCGGCCATCCGGTCCTATCTGCACCGCTGGGGTGTTGTGGGCGGTCGGCGGGTGGCGCTCTACACGGCCAATGACGCCGCGCGCCGCACCGCGCGGGACCTTGCCGCGTCAGGTGTTGAGGTCGCGGCGGTGATCGACCCGCGCGCCGAGGCGCCGCCGCTGGTGGGGGTCGATGCGCCGTTGCTGGCGGGCGGGCGCATCGTTGCGACCTCGGGGCGGTTGGGCCTGACGGGCCTGACGGTGAAAACCGGATCGCAGACCCACCGGATCGCGGCCGATGTCCTGGCGCTGTCGGGCGGATGGAACCCCTCCGTGCATCTGGCCTGCCATATGGGCGGCCGCCCGGTGTGGGACGAGGCTCTCGGGGCGTTCCGCGCACCGGAGCCGGGGGCGCCCGGCGCGGTGCCCGGGCTGCTGCCCGCCGGGGCCGCTGCCGGCATTTGGGACACGTCGGGGTGTCTGGCCTCGGGCCGCGCGGCGGGCGCGGCGGCGCTTGAGCGGATCGGCCGCGCGGCTACGGAGATGGACCTGCCGGAGGCGGAAAGCGAGCCCGGCAGCCAGACAGTCGTCTTTCAGACGCCAGGCCGGGGGCGCGCCTGGCTCGACTTTCAGAACGACGTCACGGTCAAGGATGTGCAGCTTTCTGCGCGCGAGGGGTTCGCCTCCGTCGAGCATATGAAGCGCTACACGACCCAGGGCATGGCGCCGGATCAGGGCAAGAACTCCAATGTCGGGGCGCTTGCCGTGCTGGCCGATGTCACCGGGCGGACGATCCCCGAAACCGGCACCACCACGTTCCGTCCGCCCTATGTGCCCTTGCCCCTCGGCGCGATCGGCGCCGGGGCGGAGGGCAAGGGGTTCGCGCCCGAGCGCTTCACCACCTCGCATGCGGCGTCGCGCGCCCGTGGGACGCCGATGATCGAAGCCGGGTTGTGGTACCGGCCCTCCTTCTTTCCCGCGCCGGGCGAGACGACGTGGCGCGAGGCCTGCGACCGCGAAGTGACCATGGTGCGCGGCGCGGTGGGCGTCGCCGACGTCTCGACCCTGGGCAAGATCGAGTTTCACGGGCCGGATACCGGCGCCCTCCTCGATCTTGTCTACACCTCGCGTATGTCGACGCTGAAGCCTGGCCGGGTGCGCTATGGCATCATGCTGCGCGAAGACGGCCACGTGATGGACGACGGAACCACCGCGCGTCTGGCCGACGACCATTGGGTGATGACGACGACCACAGCCGCTGCCGGTCAGGTGATGGCGCATCTGGACATGGTGCAGCAATGCCATGCCCCGCGGCTGCGCACGCGCTTCACCTCCACCACCGATGGCTGGGCGCAGTTTTCCATCGCCGGTCCCAAGGCGGCGACCCTGCTCGACGCGCTGCTCGACGGCGGCCACGACGCCGCCGCCGTGCCGTTCATGGCCTGCGGTGCGGTGCAGGTGGCGGGCGTCGCCGCGCGTCTCTTCCGGATCTCGTTTTCGGGCGAGCATGCCTACGAGATCGCCGTTCCGGCCCGCTACGGCGCGTCGCTCTGGCGGCTGCTCGTGGCCTATGCCGAGGGGCTCGGCGGCGGCCCCTACGGTATGGAAGCCCTGAACGTGCTGCGTATCGAGAAGGGCTTTCCGACGCACGCCGAACTGCACGGCCGGACCACGGCCTACGACCTGGGTCTGCAGCGGATGCTCTCACCCAAGAAGGACTTCATCGGCAAGGCGGGCGCCTCGCGCGTGGGCCTGCTCGACCCGGGGCGTGAACGGCTGGTCGGCCTGCGGCCGGTCGCGGCGCAGGGACGGTTGCTCGCGGGGGCCCATCTCTTTGCCCCGGGCGCGCGGCCCGTACGGACAGAGGATCAGGGCTACATCACCTCCGCCTGCTACTCGCCGACATTGGGGCATGACATCGCGCTGGGCTTCGCCGTGGCCGGGCCCGACCGGCTGGGGGAACGGCTGAAGATGGTGGATCACCTGCGGAAATGCACCACGGAGGTCGAGATCTGCGATCCCGTCTTCCTCGATCCGGACGGGGAGCGCGCCCGTGCCTGATCTCGTGGCAGACACCCCGTCGGAGCGCGGCGCAACGAAGGTCGACGCCGCGTCTCTGTCTGTGCTGGCTTACACGCCGATGCACCTCCTCGCACCCTTTCCGGGCGGCTCGGAGGCGATGGCGGCCGCCCTCACCGAGGCCTATGGCGTGAGGCTTCCCGCGCCGGGAGAGAGCCTTTCGGCCGACGGGGCGGAACTGCGCTGGGCGGGGCGCGACCAGGCGCTGCTTCTCGGGCCGGACGCTCCGGCGCCAGCCTTGCACACCCATGGGGCCGTCACCGACGTCTCGGATGTCTACCTGCGCCTGATGCTCACCGGGCCGTCCGAGGCGGCGGATATCCTCGCGCGTCTCGTTCCGATCGACCTGCGTCCCCTCCGGTTCGCCAGTGGTGCAACGGCCAAAACGCTGCTCGGTCATATCTCCGCGCAGGTCACGGCGCGGGCGGACGGGGTCGAAATCATGGTCATGCGCTCCTTCTGGCAGAGCGCGTTTCACGAGATCGAAACGGCGATGACCCGTGTCGCCGGGCGCGCAGCCCTGCCGCCGGATTGACCCCTGCGCGGCCGCCCGATCCGGCGCTTTGGGTTGCACGCATAGGATGCGGAGGGGGCCGAAAGACGCACTCGCCGCGCGAAACGCCACCTAGTGGTCTGATAAGACGCCATAATCTCCTGGATCCTGCGATTCACATTATTCGCCGGCAACCCTAGACACGCCCCGCTCGACGACCGATATCCTACACCATGGCTCTGCCGCCGGGGTTTCTTGACGAATTGCGCGACCGCGTCTCGATCGCTCAGATCGTGGGGCGCAAGGTGTCGTGGGACATGCGCAAATCCAACCAGCCCAAGGGCGACTGGTGGGCGCCCTGTCCGTTCCACCAGGAAAAGACGGCGTCCTTCCACGTCGAGGACCGCAAGGGGTATTACTATTGCTTCGGCTGCCATGCGAAGGGGGACGCCATTGCGTTCCTGCGAGAGCTCGAAGGCATGAGCTTCATGGAGGCGGTCGAGGAGATGGCGCGCGTGGCGGGCATGGAGATGCCCGCACCGGACCCGCGCGCGACGGCGCAGGCGAAGGCGCGCGCCAGCCTGACGGATGTGATGGATCGGGCCGTGCGCCATTTCCGCCGCCAGCTCGACACGGCGGCGGGCGCCGAGGCCCGCGGCTATCTGGAGCAGCGCGGTCTGCCCTCCGACGCGGTGGAGCGGTTCGAGATCGGCTTTGCACCGCCGGGATGGGACGGCTTGCGTGACGCGCTGACAGGGGGCGGCGCGGAGATCGACCAGCTACTGGCCTGCGGTCTCGTCCGCCCCTCCGACAAGGGACGCGCGCCCTACGACACATTCCGCAACCGCATCATGTTTCCGATCCGCGACGCGCGCGGACGCGCGATCGCCTTTGGCGGCCGGGCGATGGATCCCGGCGACAGCGCCAAATACCTGAACTCGCCGGACACCGAGCTGTTCGACAAGGGGCGGACGCTCTATCACCACGGCCCCGCCCGGGCCGCGTGCGGCAAGGGCGCGGCCTTGATCGTGGCCGAAGGCTATATGGATGTAATCGCCCTGACGCGCGCCGGGTTCGAGGGCGCGGTCGCCCCGCTCGGGACGGCCGTCACCGAGGCACAGCTGAAGATGCTCTGGCAGATCCACCCCGAGCCGATGGTCGCCCTCGATGGCGATGCGGCCGGCCTGCGGGCGGGGCACCGGCTGATGGATCTGGCCTTGCCGCTGATGGAAGCTGGGCAATCCCTGCGCTTTGCGCTCCTTCCCCCGGGGCAGGACCCGGACGATCTGATCCGCGCCGGCGGGCCGCAGGCCATGCAGGCGGTGCTCGATGCGGCTGTGCCGATGGTCGAGCTTCTCTGGCGGCGTGCGACGGAGGGTCGGGTGCTCGACAGCCCCGAACGGCGCGCCGCGTTCGAGAAAGACCTGCGGGGCGCGATTGCGCGAATCGGCGATGCTTCGATTCGCTCCCATTACGGTCACGCGTTGCGGGAGAAGCGGGCGGAGCTTTTCGGCCTCGGTGCGCCGCAGCCCGCCGCGCGGGGGCCGCAGGCGCGACCGCACGCGCGCC
>JBCDGG010000019.1:0-42011 GCA_038757905.1 Pseudomonadota bacterium
CGTTGGAAACGTCTCCGCATCGAAGTAGGCGGCATTCATGGCCTCCGATGTGACGGAGCCCAGCGTGAGCGACGGGATGGCGATAGTCGTTCTCACCGATCCGTGCCGGCCGTCCACGGCTTCTTCCGCAAAGTCGATCTCGGCCGTCCAGTCGGCGAACCGGCCGGTGACGCCGCTGCCCAATTGCCGGATGCTGATCGCGATGTCGCCGGAGCCCACGATCCACGCGCTTTCGGTTTGTGCTGCGGCGGGCGCGTCCGCGAGCAAGGGGGGCTGCGCGGCGATGGCGGTGCTCTTTGAGTAGAGGCCGAGGCTGGCGCCGATGCTGAGCGCAACCAAGAGGACCCCCAAGGCAGACGCGGGCGCGACGAAGGCAGGTGCTTTCTTGGGGGCGTAGGGCGCGGGCGCGCCGCGCGGGGCCATGCCGGGCAGCATCCGGCGAAGGGTATCGTCCCGGTCCCAGAAATGGTGCTTCAGCGCGCCCGCCATGTGGAGGACAAGCGTGAACACGAGGACACGCTCGAACACCACATGGAGGCCGCCGAACGCATCGGCCACCTGCGGATCCTTCGGCACGAATGGAAGCGACTGACCGAAGGGCCACCAGATCGGCGCGAAGCCGGTCGTGGCGGCGTGATGTATCCAGCCCGAGAGCGGGACGAGCAGGAGCGAGGCGTATAGCAGCCAATGGGCGATTTGTGCCATCAGCAGTTCGACGGGCTTCTCGGGATTGAGCGGAGCGGGCTTCGGCTGCGACAGGGCCCAAAGGATGCGCAGAAGCGCGAGGGCGAAGACTGCAAGGCCCAGCGTTTTGTGGATGGAGAAGAGCGTTGCCTTGACCGTGATCTGCTCGGATGTGTCTGCAGGGAGTTCGCTGGCGGTAATGCCAAGCGCGATCAAGGCGAAGATGGCGATCGCCAGCGTCCAATGAAACGCCTTTGCGATGCTGCCGTAGCTGGAGAGCGTGTTGGACATAGACATGACTGGTCTCCCGTGGCGCGGTCTGTGACAGATACGCCCGACCTGCGGGTAGACAATCGGCAGGCGCGCACAGTGGCTGTGAGGTGCCGAAGGACCCTCCCTTGCGGGCTGCGTGGGGCGCGGTTAGGGAGGGCGGATGTCAGGGGAGGAACGTCATGAGCCGCGCATTCGTCTATCCGGGTCAGGGGGCGCAGACCATCGGCATGGGGCGGGATCTGGCAGAGACCTGGCGTTCCGCCGCCGATGTCTTCGAGGCCGTCGATACGGCTTTGGGCGAAGACTTCTCGGCGCTGATCTGGGACGGCGACGCGGATGCACTGACGCTGACCGAGAACGCGCAACCTGCGCTGATGGCGATGTCCATGGCCGTGATGGCGGCGCTCGGGGAGGAAGGCGTCGACGTGACGGCGGCGTCCTTTGTGGCCGGTCACTCCCTCGGAGAGTACTCTGCTTTGTGCGCTGCCGGAGCGCTCGACGTGGCGGATGCGGCGCGCCTTCTCAGGTTGCGCGGCCGCGCGATGCAGTCGGCGGTGCCGGTGGGTGTCGGCGCGATGGCTGCCATTCTGGGGCTCGATCTGGCGCAGGTCGGCGCGGTTGCGGCGGAGGCCGCCGGGGACGAGGTCTGTGCGGCTGCGAACGACAACGATCCCGCGCAAGTCGTCGTGTCCGGCCATGCCGCGGCCGTGGGGCGTGCCGTCGAACTGGCAAAGGCGCGCGGTGCGAAGCGCGCGGTGATGCTGCCGGTCTCGGCCCCGTTTCATTGCGCGCTGATGGAACCGGCCGCGGAGGCGATGGCGGAGGCCCTCGCCGGGGTAGCGATCCGCGCGCCAAAGGTGCCCGTCGTGGCGAATGTGAGGGCGGAGGCCGTGTCGGATCCGGATACGATCCGCCGTCTTCTTGTGGAACAGGTGACGGCGCCCGTGCGCTGGCGAGAAAGCGTGGCCTGGATGGCGGGCGAGGGCGTGTCTGGGCTCTGGGAGATCGGCGCTGGCAAGGCGCTGAGCGGTATGGCGCGCCGCATCGACAGAAACTTGTCGGCCGTCGCGGTTGGAACGGCGGATCAGGTGCGTGTGGTTGCCGAAGACCTGCGCGCGGCGACGTAGGCGCGGGGCAGGATCCGTGAGGCGGGTGCAGCGAACCCGCGGCCGGGCGCGGCCGGGACAGGGCGTATTGCCCGATAGAGCAGAGACGAAGGAGTGCTGAAGGTGTTCGATCTAAGCGGGAAGGCAGCGCTGGTCACCGGCGCCTCGGGAGGCATCGGCGGGGAGATCGCACGAGCCCTGCATGGCGCGGGCGCGGTCGTGGGATTGTCGGGAACGCGGGAGGCCCCGCTCGAGGCGCTTGCGTCCGAGCTTGGAGAGCGCGCCCATGTCCTGCCGTGCAATCTGGGCGATGCCGACGCCGTGGATGCGCTGCCCAAGACGGCCGCTGCGGCAATGGGATCGCTCGATATTCTGGTCAACAATGCCGGGATCACCCGGGACAACCTGTTCATGCGGATGTCCGACGAGGAATGGTCTGAGGTGTTGAACGTCAACCTCACCTCCGCGTTCCGCCTGTCGCGCGGTGTCCTGCGCGGCATGATGAAGGCGCGATGGGGGCGGATCGTGCAGGTGGGCTCGATCGTCGGCACGACGGGCAATCCGGGGCAGGGCAACTACGCAGCCGCGAAGGCCGGCCTTGTCGGGATGTCCAAGAGCCTGGCCTACGAGGTGGCAAGCCGCGGCGTGACGGTCAACCTCATCGCGCCCGGGTTCGTGGCGACGGCCATGACCGACAAACTGACGGACGATCAGAAGGAGAAGATCCTTGCCCAGGTGCCTGCGGGCCGGATGGGAGAGCCGGCCGAAATCGGTGCGGCCGCGCTCTTTCTTTCGAGCGCGGAGGCGGCCTATGTCACGGGTGCGGTGCTGCATGTGAACGGTGGCATGGCGATGATTTGAGGCCGGTTTTGCGGCTGCCCCGGGCCCCTTGGAAAACGTTTGCTTTCTGACGCCGCCGTGATAATGGGGCGACGATTTCGATGGGGGCGGCAGGTTGACCGCGCCCACGAGCGCATTGTGATCGTGCATTCTGTGATGATGTCTAGCAATGCAGTGGCAGGCGACGCGCCCGCCATGTAGAAGCGCCCCTTTCGGGCATGAACAAAAAAGAGTGGCTGACGCCAGGCAAGTGAGGAACGGACATGAGCGACATCGCGGATCGCGTAAAGAAGATCGTCGTGGAGCACCTGAGCGTGGAGGAAGACAAGGTAACGGAATCAGCTTCCTTCATCGACGATCTCGGCGCAGACAGCCTTGATACCGTTGAGTTGGTGATGGCGTTCGAGGAGGAGTTCGGCATCGAAATTCCCGATGACGCCGCCGAGACGATCCAGACCTTCGGCGATGCGGTGAAGTTCATCGGTGAACGGCAGTAGCCAAGACACCCTCATGATCTACGGCGGCGTCTCCGACCGGAGGCGCCGCTTTGCATTTGGGGCCTCCGGATCGGGCGGACGCCCTGTGGCGGCGGCGTGCCGTCAAGCCCGTGCGCGTGTTGCGCGAGGGTGCTGGCGGGTGTAACACGCGCGGCGAGGCAGAGACTGGGCAAACGTTCAACTGGGGGCAGGCATGCGGCGCGTCGTAGTTACTGGGCTTGGGATGGTCACACCGCTTGCTGCGAGCGTTCCGGAGACATGGTCACGTCTTCTGGAGGGGCAGTCCGGCGGCGGCACGATTTCGAAGTTCGATGCCTCTCACCTTGCCACGACCTATGCGTGCGAGGTTGTGTGGGGCGACGGCTCCGACGGGACATTCAACCCTGACGATTGGGTGCTTCCCAAGGAAGCCCGCAAGATCGACGACTTCATCCTTTATGCGATTGCCGCCTCCGAACAGGCCGTGCGGGACGCCGAGTGGACGCCGGAGGACGAGGAGAGCCGGTTGCGGACCGGGGTTCTCATCGGCTCAGGAATCGGTGGGCTGGATTCGATTGCGCAGACCGCATTGCTGATCCGGGACAAGGGGCCGCGGCGCGTCTCGCCGTTCTTCATTCCGGGATCGCTTATCAACCTTGCAAGTGGGCAGGTGAGCATCCGCTTCGGGTTCAAGGGGCCGAACCACGCCGTGGTGACTGCCTGCTCGACGGGCGCCCATGCCATTGGCGATGCGGCTCGCCTCATCATGGACGATGACGCGGACGTCATGGTGGCCGGGGGAACCGAGAGCTGCATCTGTGAGATCGGCATCGCTGGGTTCAACGCGTGCAAGGCATTGTCCACCAAGCGCGGGAACGCGCCCGAGACCGCAAGCCGGCCCTATGACGCCGACAGGGATGGGTTCGTCATGGGCGAGGGCGCCGGGATCGTGGTGCTGGAGGAGCTGGAGCACGCGAAGGCCCGGGGCGCGCGGATCTATGCGGAAGTGCTCGGCTACGGCCTTTCTGGGGATGCCTACCACATCACGGCCCCATCCGAGGACGGCGAGGGGGGCGAACGCTCCATGCGCGGGGCGTTGAAGCGAGCAAAGCTCTCTCCGGCCGATGTCGACTACATCAACGCCCACGGCACGAGCACCATGGCGGACGTCATCGAACTGGCGGCGGTGGAGCGGATGATGGGCGAGGCGTCGGAGACGGCCACCATGTCGTCGACCAAGAGCTCCATCGGGCATTTGCTCGGGGCGGCGGGCTCGGTCGAGGCGATCTTTTCGATCCTTGCGCTACGCGATCAGGTGGCGCCGCCGACCATCAACCTCGACGATCCGGCTGTTGAGTCACGGATTGACCTTGCGCCCAATCAGGCGCGGGAACGCAAGATCGACGTGGCGCTTTCCAACAGTTTCGGGTTCGGCGGGACGAATGCGTCGCTGGTTCTGGGACGGTGGGCGGGCTGATGGCACGCGCGCTCGCCTCGAACGCCCTGACCCTTCTGATACCTTTGCTGCTGGCGTTGATCGCCGTTCTTTACTGGGGCCAAAGCCAGTACCGAAATCCCGGGCCGCTCGCCCAGTCGATCTGCGTTGAGGTGCCCCGCGGCTCGACGATGGCGTCCGTCTCGGACCGTCTGGCGGAGGAGGGGGCGATTTCGCACGCGTCGATCTTCCGACTGGGGGCGGAGTATTCCGAGCTGTCCGAAGATTTGAAGGCCGGCAGCTTCGTCGTCGAAGCGGGCGCGTCGATGGAGGACATTGTCGGTGCGATCACGGCCAGCGGGCGCAGCACCTGCGGGACCGAAGTGAACTTCCGGATCGGGGTCACGACAGCCGAGGTGCTGGTGCGCGATCTCGACCCCACGACGCAGGACTACGTTGAGATCGTGCGGTTTCGCCCGGTCGACGAAGCGGCGCCCGAGGCATATTCGGACGTGCTCGCGAAGGCCGGGACGCGGTTCCGGGTGACGTTGGCCGAAGGCGTGACGAGCTGGCAGGTGGTGGAAAGCCTGAAAGCGCTCGACCTCCTCGACGGAACGGTGGAGCAGATCCCGCCCGAGGGGAGCCTTGCGCCCGACAGTTACGAGGTTCGCCCGGGCGACTCGAAACCCGCGCTTCTGGATTCGATGCAGCGGCGGCAGGAGGCGATTCTGACCGATCTGTGGGCAGCGCGTCAGGCTGATCTGCCGTTGGCGACGCCGGAGGAAGCGCTGATCCTGGCCTCCATCATCGAGAAGGAAACATCGGTTCCGGAGGAGCGTCCGACGGTTTCCAGCGTGTTTGTCAATCGGCTGAATGACGGGATGCGGCTGCAGACGGACCCGACGGTTATCTATGGGATCACCGAAGGGCGGGGCGCTTTGGGGCGTGGTCTGCTCCGCAGCGAGCTGCGCCGCGGCACCCCCTGGAACACCTATGTCATACAGGGCCTTCCGCCAACGCCGATTGCGAATCCTGGCCGCGACAGCATTGCCGCCGCGCTGAACCCCGATGGCAGCGACTATCTGTTTTTTGTCGCCGACGGCACGGGCGGGCATGCCTTTGCCCGGACCCTAGCCGAGCACAACGAGAACGTTGCGCGCTGGCGCGCCATAGAGGCCGAACGCGAGGCGGCGACCGATTGAGATCGCCGCCGAGCACAACCTGAGATTTAGTATTGACTCAGAGAACGCCCTAAGGTAGAACACAGGCAAGATGGGAGAATTCGGCACGGCGGCGAGTGATAACTCGGCCGCCGTTTTGATTCCGACCCCATCTCATTGGCGCCGGCGGGGCTTGAATGCACCTCGTGAAGCGGCGGACCTCCGATCCCATGGGGCATCGAGATGAAGGAATGCGACGGGCCGAGTCTGGCATCGGGGCACGGCCCCCGTGCCGACGAGCGCGGAGAAGCAAACGTGGCCGCGGCCTTGGCCGCCTTCGAGACTTTTCGAGATGAAGTGAATCAACTGCTTTTTGAGGTACGCGCCGGCGAGACGGCGCGGGCGAAACGCCTTGCGCCCGTGGCATCCGAGTTGGCGAGGGCCGTCAGTAGACTGGCGGAGGAAGGGGCCAAGCTCAGCGCCCGACCCGATTTGAAGGGACCGCGTGATGGGGATGTGTCGCTCGACCTTGCCGCCGCGCGCGCTGAGATACGTCGCCGGCTGGCTCAGCTCCGGGACGCCCAAGGATGAGACCGAGTTCCTCGAGTCTCTGAGCGACGAGACGCTGCGGGCGCTGCCCTGGATCTTCGAATTCTGGGCGCTGCCGCATCAGATCCCGCCCGAAGGGGCCTGGCGGACGTGGATGATCATTGGGGGACGCGGGGCCGGCAAGACGCGGGCCGGGGCCGAGTGGGTGCGCAGCATCGTGGAAGGGGCGGGCCCGGAGGAACCGGGCAAGGCCAAGCGGATCGCGTTGATCGGGGAGACCCAGGACCAGGCCCGCGAGGTGATGGTTTTTGGCGAGAGCGGGATTCTCGCCTGTACGCCGCCTGATCGGCGGCCGGAATGGAAAGCGAGCCGCAAGCGGCTGGAATGGCCGAACGGCGCGTCGGCGCAGGTGTATTCGGCGCACGACCCGGAGAGCCTGCGGGGGCCCCAATTCGACGCCGCATGGGCGGACGAGTTGGCGAAATGGCCGCGGGCCGAGGAGACGTGGGACATGCTGCAGTTTGCGCTGCGTCTGGGCAGCGCGCCGCGGGCCTGCGTGACGACCACGCCGCGCAACGTCAGTGTGTTGAAGAGGCTGATGCACTCGCCGTCGACGGTGATGACCCATGGGGGAACGGAGGCGAACCGGGCAAACCTCGCGCCCTCGTTCCTCGAAGAGGTGCAGGCGCGCTACGGCGGCACGCGGCTCGGGCGGCAGGAACTGGACGGGGAGTTTCTGGACGAGGCTGAAGGGGCGCTCTGGTCGCTGGCCACGCTTGAGAGGGCGGCGACACGGCAAGCCCCGGAACTCGACCGGGTGGTGGTTGCGGTGGATCCGCCCGCCACGGGCAAGCGGGCCTCGGACATGTGCGGGATCGTTGTCGCCGGCGTGCGGATGGACGGGCCGCCCAAGGATTGGGTGGCGTGGGTGATCGAAGATGTCAGCGTGGCGGGGGCCTCGCCGTCTGCCTGGGCCCATGCCGCGGTGGCTGCGATGGACCGGCATCAGGCGGACAGGCTCGTTGCCGAGGTCAACCAGGGCGGGGACATGGTCAAGCAGGTGCTGGACCAGTTCGACCCTACGCTGCCCTATCGGGCGGTGCACGCGACGCGCTCCAAAGTGCAGCGGGCCGAGCCGGTTGCGGCGCTCTATGAGCAGGGGCGCATCCGGCACCTGCCGGGCCTGCAGGCGCTTGAGGAGCAGATGTGCCAGATGACCCTGAGCGGGTTCAAAGGCGGCGGCAGTCCCGACCGTCTCGACGCGCTCGTCTGGGCGATCACGGAGCTGATGATCCATCCGGTGCGGCGGCTGCGCAATCCGGGGATCCGGTCGTTGGCGTGATAGGCCGTTCGGCGACCCGGTCGGCCGGCCCTTGCCACGCGAGGTTGGAAGCGGAGCGGAGCGCGGCGCGCGCGCCTGCCTCCCCGCTTTCCCGCCCGCCCCCTGCCACTCCGGCAGGGGGCTGGGTTCGATCCAAGACCATACTGGGCCGTTCGTGCCCGCCAGAGAGGAGTGAGACAGGATGGGATTGACACTTCCCTGGCGTCGAAGGGCGCCCACGGAGAAGGCAACGGCGGCGCCTGAGGCATCCGCGGTGCCGGTTCCGGTGCGGGCGGTGCCGGTAAAGGGCACGAAGGCTTCTGCCACGGGCGCGCTCGGCGCGCCGGTTGGCGCGGCGCGCGCGGTCTGGACGGCGCGAGAGGCCGGGGCGCTGACGCGTGCGGGGTTCGTGGGCAACCCGGTCGGCTTCAGGTCCGTCAAGCTGGTGGCCGAAGCTGCCGCCGCCCTGCCGCTCGTTTGCCAGGATCGCGAGCGTCGTTATGAAACGCATCCGGTGTTGGCCCTGATCGAGCGGCCCAATGCAGGGCAGGGGCGCGCGGATCTGCTGGAGGCGCTCTATTCGCAGCTTCTGCTCAGCGGGAACGGCTATGTCGAGGCCGTCGGGGGCGAGGGTGTGCCGGCGGAGCTGCATGTGCTGCGCTCGGACCGGATGAGTGTCGTTCCCGGATCCGATGGATGGCCCGTTGCCTACGACTACACGGTGGGTGCCAAAAAACACCGGTTCGGGATGAACGGCCTCATCGTGCCGATCTGCCATCTCAAACACTATCATCCGCTCGACGATCACTACGGGCTGTCGCCGTTCATGGCGGCGGCACAGGCGGTGGACGTTCACAATGCGGCATCGCGGTGGTCGAAAGCCCTGCTGGACAACGCGGCGCGCCCGTCGGGTGCGATTGTCTATCAGGGGGAAGACGGGGCCGGCACGCTTTCGGCCGAGCAGTACGACCGCCTTCTGTCGGAGATGGAACAGCACCACCAGGGCGCGCGCAACGCCGGGCGCCCGATGCTCCTAGAAGGCGGGCTCGACTGGAAACCCATGGGTTTCTCGCCCTCCGACATGGAATTTCAGAAAACCAAGGAAGCTGCGGCGCGCGAGATCGCGACGGCCTTCGGCGTGCCGCCGATGCTGCTCGGGATTCCGGGCGATGCGACCTATGCCAATTACCAGGAGGCCAACCGCGCCTTCTATCGCCTGACGGTGCTGCCCCTGGCGACGCGGGTTCTGGCGGCGCTCTCCCATTGGCTGACCCAGTTCGGAGAGGATGCGGTGGAGATCAAGCCCGATCTCGATCAGGTGCCGGCCCTCGGACCGGAACGCGAAGCCGCGTGGCGCCGGATCGGCTCTGCCGACTTCCTGACCGCGTCGGAGAAGCGCACGCTGCTCGGTTTGCCTGCGGACATGGATGGAGATGCATGATGGGCGACACGCACGGTCTTGAGACGAAGTTCTGCAGCCAGGACGCTGCGCTGAGCCTGACGGATGGCTTTCGGATCGAAGGATATGCCTCGCTCTATGGCCTGGAGGACCGGGGCGGCGATGTGGTGCAGCCGGGCGCATACTCGGCCTCGCTGGCACGGCTGGCGGCCGATGGCCGGAAGGTGAAGATGCTCTGGCAGCACGATCCCGCCATTCCCATCGGGGTGTGGGACGAAGTGCGCGAGGATGCGCGGGGCCTTCTGGTGAAAGGACGGCTGCTGCGCGAGGTCGCCCAGGGCCGGGAGGCGGCCACCCTAGTGGAGGCCGGCGCGATCGACGGGCTGTCGATCGGGTACCGCACGAAGCGGGCGGAGCGGGATGGCGCGGGGCGCCGTATGCTCCATGAGTTGGAGCTTTGGGAGGTGTCGCTGGTGACCTTCCCGATGCTCGCAGAGGCACGGGTGGGCGCCAAAGGCGAAGAGCCGGACGTACCGATCCTGCACGAGCTGGCGGAGGCCATCGAAGCCGCCCGCCGCGACATGGGCGCCTTCTGAGCGGCGTTCGGATCCAGAGCAAGAATGAGGACCTCATGAGCACGACCGAGAACTCGGCCGGGCCCGGAACCGGTGCGCCTTCGCGAAAGCAGGCGCGCGGCGACGGGGCCGGACCCTCGCACGACATCAAGATGGCGCTTCAGGGATTCCTGAACGACTTCAAAGCGTTTCGCGCCGAAACCCTTCACAGCATCACCACACAGGAAGAGCGACTGACCATGCTGGATCGCAAGACGGCCCCTCTGGGGCGCCCCGCACTCTCCACCCCAGAGCATGAGGATCTGGCGGCCCCCCACGCCAAGGCGTTCGAGGCCTATGTCCGTTCGGGCGACGACGACGCGCTGCGCGGGCTCGACCTGGAGGGCAAGGCGATGTCGACCGCAGTGGCGGGGGACGGCGGTTACCTCGTCGATCCCGAGACGTCGGAGACCATTCGCTCGGTTCTGGACAGCACCGCGTCGATCCGCTCCGTGGCCAATGTCGTGAATGTCGAGGCCGGCAGCTACGACGTGTTGGTCGACCGCGGCGATCTCGGGGCGGGATGGTCTTCGGAGACGGGGTCGCAGACCGAGACGGACACGCCGGCCTTTGAACGGATCGCCATTCAGCTGCACGAGCTGTCGGCCATGCCGAAGGCTTCGCAGCGACTGCTCGACGACGCCGCGTTCGACATCGACGCCTGGCTGGCCGGACGGATCGCAGAGAAGTTCACCATGGCGGAGGCGGCGGCCTTCATCAACGGGGACGGCGACAACAAGCCGCGCGGCTTCCTCGATCATCCGATGATCGAGAATGGCTCCTGGAGCTGGGGCAACATCGGGTACGTTCCGTCGGGCGCCGCGGGCGACTTCAACGGGTCGATCGATGCGCTGGTGGATCTGGTCTACGCTCTGCCGGCGCCTTACCGGGCGAACGCGGTTTTCGTGATGAACTCCAAGACCGCGGGCGCGGTGCGCAAGTTCAAGGACGCGGAAGGCCGCTTTGTTTGGGCGGACGGGTTGGCCGCGGGTCAGCCTGCGCGACTGCTGGGCTACCCGGTGGTGATCGCCGAGGACATGCCCGACATCGACGACGGAGCGCCCGCCATCGCGTTTGGCGACTTCTCCGCCGGATACACCGTGGCGGAGCGTCCGGATGTGCGCGTGCTGCGCGATCCCTTCTCGGCCAAACCGAACGTGCTGTTTTACGCCACCAAGCGCGTGGGCGGCGACGTGACGGACTTCTCCGCGATCAAAGTGCTTCGCTTCTCGGCGAGCTGATCGGCTTGAGGCCGGGGGGTGCTGGCGCGCCCTCCGGCAGGGTTGGACGGCGAGCGGAGAGGGCTGATGATGCTAACCGAAGTAACGGCGGTGCCGACTGAAGCGCTGCCGGTGACCCAGTTTCGCGACCATCTGCGTCTGGGCACGGGATTTACTGATAGCGGGCTCGAAGACGGCTTGCTTGAGACCTATCTGCGCGCCGCGATGTCGGCGATCGAGGCGTGGACAGGCAAGGCTCTCATATTGCGGGAGTTCGTGTACGAGACGAGCACCTGGGAGACGCGCGAACGGCAATCGCTGCCCTTGGCCCCAGTACGCGACGTGAGCCGTTTGGCCCTGGTCGATCTCAATGGCGTGGAGACCCTTGCCGATGAGGCGCGGTTCCGGCTGATGCGGGATGCCCATCATCCCGCGTTGGTTGCCGTTGGGGCCTCTTTGCCGGCTATTCCCACCGGAGGGTTGGCGCGCGTGACGCTCGACGCGGGCTTCGGAGCGGACTGGACGGATGTGCCGGCCGATCTGGGGCATGCCGTCGTGCTTCTCGGGGCCTACTATCACGAGTACCGCTATGAGGCGCGGATGGGGGCGGAGCGCATTCCCTATGGCGTCTCGCGCCTGATTGCGGCGTGGCGGCCGATCCGTCTTGGCGCGAGGGGGCGGTGATGGGACGGCGCGAACCCGTACTCAGCCGCCGCCTGACCCTGGAAGCGCGGGAGCGCATTCCCGACGGCGCGGGCGGCTTCGTGGAAGCCTGGGTGCCGCTTGGGGATCTTTGGGCGGAGCTCAAGCCGAGCAGGGGCCGGGAAGCCGACCGCGATCTGATCGCGGCAAGCACGGTTCCCTGGGCGATCACCGTGCGCGCGGTGCCGGTGGGACGTCTGGCGCGCCCGCGACCCGACCAGCGCTTTCGCGAAGGGCTGCGCGCCTTTCGCATCGTGGCCGTCGCCGAGACGGATCGGGCCGGGCGGTTCCTGACCTGTCAGGCATTGGAAGAGGAGGTGTCGGCATGAGCTATGCGGCGGCTGCGGCGCTTCAGACCGCGATCTACGGGCTTCTGGAGGGCGACACGGCCGTCCAAGCGCTGGCGGGGAGCCGTATCTTCGATGCGGCGCCGGTCGGCGAGGTCCCGTCGCTCTATTTGGTTCTGGGCCCCGAGGAGGTGCGCGACAGAAGCGAGAAGTCCGGCCACATGGCGCGGCATGAATTCACTGTGAGCGTGGTCTCGGACCAGGGCGGGTTTCTTGCGGCGAAGTCTCTTGCGGGGGCGATCTCGGACGCGCTGATCGACGCGCGGCCGGTTCTGTCACGCGGACGGGTTCTGCATATGGACTTTCGGCGGGCTTCGGCACGCCGGACGGGCCGGGGCACGCGACGGCAGATCGACCTTAGGTTCTCGGCACTCGTCGCAGACGATTGAGGCGCGCTGCGGGGCGACGGCCGGCCTTCCGGCCGGATCGTGGCTATCCGACACGCGCGTCTCGCACTTTCTGTTTTTCTGACATTGGAGGAGAGCCATGGGCGCTCAATCCGGCAAGGACCTGCTGATCAAGATCGAGACAGCGGGAGGCGGCGCGTTCGAGACGCTGGCAGGGCTGCGGGCGTCGCGGTTGAGCCTGAACGCGGAGACCGTCGATGTGACGACACTGGAGAGCGCGGGCGGATGGCGCGAGCTTCTGGGCGGCGCCGGTGTGCGCGCGGCGGGGCTTTCGGGCTCCGGCGTCTTCAAGGACGGGGCGTCGGACGCGCGGGCGAGGGAGGTGTTCTTTGCCTCCGAAGTGCCGCGCTTCCAGGTGATCGTGCCGGATTTTGGCACGATGGAGGGGCCGTTTCAGATCACGGCCATCGAGTATGCGGGCAGTTATGACGGCGAGGCGACCTACGAGATGTCGATGGCGTCGGCCGGCGAGCTGACCTTTACGGCGGCGTGAGCGGTATGGCGAACCCTTGGGCGGGTGAGGTGGCGCTTGTCGTGGATGGCGAGCGGCGGGTTGCGAAGCTGACATTGGGCGCCTTGGCGGAGTTGGAGGCGGCGCTCGACGGGCAGACGCTTGTGGATCTGATCGAGCGGTTCGAGACCGGGCGCCACCGGTCCGCCGATGTGCTGGCGCTGATCGTTGCGGGCCTGCGCGGCGGTGGCTGGCGCGGCACGGCCGAGGATCTGCTGAGCGCAGAGATCGAGGGCGGCCCGCTGGAGGCGGGCCGGATCGCGGCGGCGCTGCTGGTGGCGGCCTTTACGCCGCCCGGGGAATGACATGACGGCGCGCGCGGGGCTTGACTGGCCCGGCTTGATGCGGCTCGGCCTGGGAGAGTTGCGCCTGCACCCGAAGGTGTTCTGGGCGATGACGCCGGTGGAGTTCGCCGTCTTTTCCGGGCGCGACCTGGCGGGCGGCGGCGCGATGACGCGCCTGTCGCTGGCCGCTTTGGAACGCAGGTATCCGGACAAGGGAGAAGACGGCGATGGCCGATGAATTCCAATCGCGGGCGGAGGCGCTCGAGGATCAGCTTGAGCGTCTGGAAGAGGGCCTCGGCGGGGCGGGGGCAATGGTTGCTCAGTTCGATGCCGAGCTTGTGCGGATGCGTACGTCCATGAGCCAGACGCAGGCGAGCGTGGGAGGGTTGTCCAACAGCATCAGCCGCGGCCTTCGGCGTGCGTTCGATGGGTTGATCTTCGATGGGCTGAAGGCCTCGGATGCGCTGCGGCTCGTTGGCCAGTCGGTTGTGAATGCGGCCTACTCCTCGGCCATCAATCCGATCACACGTCAGCTTGGCGGGTTGCTGGGCTCAGGGCTGGGCGCGCTGGGCTTCGCTCAGGGCGGGGCCTTCACCCAAGGCAAGGTGATGCCCTTTGCCAAGGGGGGCGTCGTGTCCTCACCGACCACGTTTCCCATGCGGGGCGGCGTTGGGCTGATGGGGGAGGCCGGGGCGGAGGCGATCCTGCCGCTGGAGCGGGGCGCGGATGGCAGCCTTGGGGTGAAAGCCTCCGGCGGCGGCCGCCCCATTCAAGTGGTGATGAACGTTTCGACCCCGGATGCCGACAGCTTTCGCCGCGGCCAGGGGCAGATTGCGACACAGATGGGCCGGGCGCTGGCCCGCGGCCAGCGAAACCGTTGAGGGGCAAGACCGATGGGCTTTCATGATGTGCGATTTCCGACGGCGTTGTCCCAGGGCTCCAGCGGGGGGCCGGAGCGGTTCACCGAGATCGTGACGCTGGCCAACGGATATGAGGAGCGCAACTCGCCTTGGGAGAACTCGCGCCGGCGCTATGACGCGGGCCTGGGCGTGCGCTCGCTCGACGATATCGAGACCCTGATCGCGTTCTTCGAGGCGCGGCGCGGACGGCTGTTCGGGTTTCGATGGCGCGATTGGGCGGACTGGCGGTCCTGCGCGGCGTCCTCGTCCGTTTCGGAGATGGATCAGGGAATCGCAACCGGCGATGGCGCCGAGACGGTGTTTCCCTTGTGCAAGCACTACGCCTCGGGCGGCCAGGACTATTCACGGGTCATCGGCAAGCCGGTTGCCGGGACGGTGCGGGTATCGGTCGACGGGACTGAACTGAACGAAGGGCCGGACTGGACGATCGATCTGGCGACAGGCCTGCTTGTGTTTGCGGCACCTCCGGCGGCGGGCGCGGCGATTGCGGCGGGCTACGAGTTCGACGTGCCGGTGCGGTTCGATACGGATCGCCTGGAGATCTCTTATGCCGGGTTTGCCGCGGGCGATGTGCCGAACGTCCCGGTTGTGGAGATCCGGATATGAGCGGCGCGCGCGAGGCGCTGTTCGGCCACCTTGCGGAGGGGGCGACGACCGTGTGCCGCGCCTGGGGGATGGAGCGGGCCGATGGAGAGCGCCTGGGCTTCACGGACCATGACCGCGATCTGAGTTTCGAGGGTTGGACGTTTCGCGCGGGCACCGGTTTGACGGCCGGAATGCTGACGCAGACGACCGGCCTGTCGGTGGACAACATCGAAGCGGAAGGCGCGCTGACGGATGAGGCGATCACAGAGTCCGACATCGCCGCGGGGCGGTATGACGGCGCCCAGGTGACGAGCTGGCTGGTGAACTGGCGCGATACGGGGCAACGGATGGTCCTGTTTCGGGGATCCATCGGGGAGGTGACCCGGTCCGGCGGGGCTTTTCGCGCCGACTTGCGCGGCCTGTCGGAAGAGTTGAACCAGCCCCGCGAGCGTGTCTACCAGCGGCCCTGCGCCGCAATTCTCGGGGATGCGGCGTGCGGCGTCGACCTCGCCGACCCGGCCTATTCCGCCGAAGTCGCCGTTGTGGAGGTTGCTGCTGCGCGGCAGTTTCGCTTCGCCGGCCTTGGTGGCTATAACGCGGACTGGTTCGAACGCGGGCGCCTGCGGGTTCTCGGCGGGGCGGCTGCGGGGCTGGTCGGCCAGATCAAGATCGACCGGGAGCGCAACGGGTTTCGCGAGATCGAACTCTGGCAGGATCTGCGTGCGCCGGTGGCCGTGGGCGATCTGGTTCGGCTGGAGGCCGGGTGCGACAAGCGGATGGCGACCTGCCGAGCTAAGTTCGGCAATGCGGTCAACTATCGGGGGTTTCCCCACATTCCGGGCGACGATTGGATCACGTCCTATCCCCGCGCGGGTCAGACCCACGACGGCAGCAGCTATCTGCGCTTGCCCGGAGAGGAGACGTGACCGCACCCGGCGACCGGGTTGTGGCTGTGGCGCGAAGCTGGGTCGGAACACCCTACTGCCACCAGGCCTCGGCCAAAGGGGCGGGTGCCGATTGCCTTGGCCTTGTGCGGGGCATTTGGCGGGCGCTCTACGGGCCGGAGCCGCAGGACCTTCCGGCCTATACCCCGGATTGGGGTGAGCCGGCGCGGACCGAAGTGATCTGGGCGGCCTGCGCGCAGCATTTACGGCTGCGCGCCCCCGGGGACGGAGGCGCAGAGGGTGACCTTCTGCTCTTTCGTCTGCGCCAGGGCAGCGTGGCCAAGCATCTGGGGATCGCGGCACGGGATCCGCACGGCCCCACCTTCATTCATTCGATGAGCGGATACGGCGTTATCGAAAGCCCGCTCAGCGCGCCCTGGGCGCGCCGGGTCGCGGCGCGGTTCGTCTTCCCCGACATCCATCCTTCTCACGAGGAGTGAGCAATGGCGACACTTCTGCTAGGCGCTGCCGGAGCCGCTATCGGCGGCGCGGTGGGCGGCTCCGTTCTGGGGCTGTCTTCGGTGATCATCGGACGGGCGATCGGCGCGACCCTCGGGCGTGTGATCGACCAGCGTCTGATGGGGGCGGGCAGCGATGTGGTCGAGGTCGGCAAGCTGTCGCGCTATCGGGTGACGGGAGCGAGCGAAGGCGCCCCCATGGGGCGCGTCTTCGCCCGGACACGGGTTGGCGGGCAGGTGATCTGGTCGACACGCTTCCGGGAGCGGGTGCGCAAGGAGAAGGTCGGCGGCAAGGGCGGTGGCGGTGGCGGTGCCACCACCAAGACCTACACCTATTCGGTGAGCCTGGCCGTCGCGCTGGGCGAGGGGCCCATTCTGCGGGTTGGCCGGATCTGGGCCGACGGCATGGAGATCGATGCGGCGCGTCTCGACATCCGGGTGTACCGCGGCACCGATGACCAGTTGCCCGACCCGTTGATCGAAGCGGTCGAGGGGCCGGGTCAGGTGCCGGCCTATCGCGGCACGGCCTATGTCGTGATCGAGGACATGCCGTTGGGGGATTACGGCAATCGGGTGCCGCAACTGTCGTTCGAGGTGGTCCGCCCGCCGGACGCGGACACGGTGCCCGAAGGGGCCGAGAGCCTGTCGAGCCTGATCGAAGGCGTTTGCTTCATTCCGGGCTCGGGCGAGTATGCGCTGGATCCCCGTCGCGCGCAGTTCGAGGACGGGCCGGGGCGTACCCGGGTGGTGAACCTCAACACATCCGGAAGCACGACCGACTTCATGGTGTCGGTGCGCCAGCTGGAGGAGGAGGTGCCAACCTGCCGGAACATCGTGCTGGTGGTGTGCTGGTTCGGCACTGACCTGCGTTGCGGCGAGTGCGGGATCTTTCCGCGGGTGGAAGGGCAGGGTGCCGATTCCACAACCGTGCCCTGGTACGTCTCCGGGCTGACGCGGCAGATGGCCGGGATCGTGCCGCAGGTCGATGATCGTCCGATCTACGGCGGGACGCCGACGGACCAATCGGTGATCGACGCGATCCGCGAGTTGCGGGCGCGGGGGTACCACGTGACGTTCTATCCGTTCATTCTTATGGAGCAGATGGCCGGCAATGCCTTGACCGACCCGTGGACGGGCGGTGTCGGGCAGCCGGTTCTTCCGTGGCGCGGGCGGATCACGACGTCGCGCGCGCCGGGGGTCGGCGGTACACCTGACCGGAGCCCGGCCGCAAATGCCGAGGTCTCCGCGTTCCTTGGAAACGCCGATCCGAGCGATTTTGCGGTATCCGAGTATGCCGGGATCTCCGGCAGCAGCCGCAGCGTGATCGAGAACACCGCGATGGAGCCGGATTTCGGCTATCGCCGCTTCATTCTGCATTACGCGCATCTGTGTGCCGCCGCGGGCGGCGTCGACGCGTTCTGTGTCGGATCGGAGTTGCGAGCGCTTACGCAGATCCGCGGGGGCGGGGACAGCTTTCCGTTTGTTGCGGGGCTGCGCACCCTCGCCGGAGAGGTTCGGGATATCCTTGGCGGGGCAAAGATCGGCTACGCCGCGGATTGGTCAGAATACTTCGGGTATCAGCCGCGCGACGGATCGGGCGACGTCTACTTTCATCTGGATCCGCTTTGGGCGGACGCCAGCATCGATTTCGTCGGGATCGACAATTACATGCCGCTGTCGGATTGGCGGGAAGGGCTCGATCACCTGGACGCGCAGAGCGGCGTCTCGGCAATCTACGACATGGAGTACCTCAAGTCCGGCGTCGCCGGGGGCGAGGGGTACGATTGGTACTATCCCGATCAAACCGCGCGCGATGCGCAGAACCGGGTTCCGATCAAAGATACGGCCCATGGCGAGGATTGGGTTTTTCGCTACAAGGACCTTGTCGGATGGTGGAGCAACCCGCACCACGAGCGGGTCGGCGGCGTTCGGCAGAGCAACTCAACGGCCTGGCAGCCGCAGTCGAAACCGATCTGGTTCACGGAGTTCGGCTGCGCGGCCGTGGATCGGGCGACGAACCAGCCCAACAAGTTCATCGACCCAAAATCGTCGGAATCGCGGCTGCCGTTCTACTCGACCGGATCGCGCGATGAGTACCTGCAGGGCCAGTATATCCGCGCGGTTCTGGGGTATTGGGGCGATCCTGAGAACAATCCGACCAGTACGGTCTATGGCGGACCGATGGTCGACCTGTCGAAGGCGCATGTCTGGGCCTGGGATACCCGTCCCTATCCGGCATTTCCGACACGGTCTGATCTGTGGACCGATGGCGGGAACTATGCGCTGGGCCATTGGCTGAACGGGCGGACGAGCCACGAGACCTTGGCATCGGTGATTGCGGATATCTGCGCACGGAGCGGTGTTCCGGATGTGGATGTCCGGCGGGCCTATGGGTTGGTCCGCGGGTATGAGGCGGATCTTTCGACAGGCGCGCGCGGGGCGTTGCAGCCCTTGCTGCTGGGCTATGGCGTCAATGCCGCCGAGCGGGAGGGCACGCTGAGCTTCACGATGCGGACCGGTCGCAGCGACGAGGCGCTGGCGCTTGAAGGGCTGGCGCGCCATAGCGAAATTGGAAGCGATGTGGAGCGCATCCGGGCGCCGGCGGCCGAAAGCCCGGGCCGGGTGCGGATGGGCTACATCCGCGCCTTGTCCGACTTCGAGACGTCGACCACGGAAGCCGCGTTTCCCGGCGAGGAGGCGCACACCCCGGCAGAGAGCGAGCTTGCCCTGGTAATGAGCAGCGCGGAAGCGCAGGCCACGGCGGAACGCTGGCTGGCCGAAGGGCGCGTGGCCCGTGACGGGGTACGGTTTGCGCTGCCGCCTTCTGCTCTGGCGCTCGGCGCCGGCGATGTGGTGTCTATCGGCGACGAGGGGGCATTTCGGATCGATCGCGTGGAGATGGGGCAGGGGCAGCTCGTCGAGGCGGTGCGCGTTGAGCCGGGGGCCTATGTGGCGGCCATCCCGGAGGAGGACGTGACCCCGGTTCGGCCGCCGCGGCCCCCGGCGCCGGTCGAGCCGGTGTTCCTGGATCTTCCGCTTCTGGCCGAAGACGACCTGCCGCATGCGCCGTATCTTGCAGCGGCGGCGTCGCCCTGGCCTGGCCCGGTTGCGGCGTATTCCTCGTCGAGCGATGCGGGGTACACGCTCAACCGGATTCTGGATGTTCCGGGCTCGCTCGGCCTGACGCTGGATCCCTTGCCCGCTGCCCATCCCTCGCGCTGGGACCGGGGCCCGGCGATGCGCGTGCAGCTCTACACCGGGGGCCCATTGGCCGCGGTCGAGCGGGCGGCACTGCTGGCAGGAGGCAACGCGTTCGCGATTGGCGATGGCAGTCCGGGCAACTGGGAGGTGTTCCAGGCGGAGCGTGTCGAACTTGTGGCACCCGACGTCTACACGCTCTCGCTTCGTTTGCGCGGGCAGTTGGGGACCGACGCTGCGATGCCTTCGGTCTGGCCCGTCGGCTCCCGCATCGTGTTGCTCGACGAGGCGGCGCAACAGATCGAGCTGTCAGCCTCTGCCCGGGGATTGGAGCGACACTACCGGATCGGGCCCGCTGACCTGCCGGTCGACGATCCGGCGATGCGCTACGTCGTTGCGGCGTTCGAGGGGGCTGGTTTGCGGCCCTACTGCCCCGTGCATCTGAGTGTCCGGGACCTGGAGGATGGCGGCTTGGCCGTGACATGGGTCCGGCGGACGCGTCTGAACGGCGACAGTTGGGCCGGTGAGGATGTGCCGCTGGGCGAAGAGCGCGAGGCCTATCGCGTTCGCGTGGTCGGGGCAGGCGGCGATGTTCTGCGCTCCGCCGACGTTACGACGCCCAGCTGGACTTGGTCGGCGGCGGACCGGGCCGCCGATGCTGGTGCCATTGCGCTTGAGGTGGCGCAGATCTCGCAGGTCTTTGGTGCGGGGCCCTACAAGAGGAAGTTGATCAATGGATGAGACCCCAAACATCGGGCTGCCTTTGGTGCAAGCCAGCCAGGCCCAGAAGCACGTGACCGTGAACGAGGCGCTCGTCCGTCTCGATGCGGCGGCGCAATTGGTCCTGGAGGAGCTGTCCCTCGAGACGCCGCCGTCGGATGCGCCGGACGGGACATGCTATGGCATCGGCCCCTCCCCGACCGGGGAATGGGCGGGACAGGCCGGCCGTGTGGCGCTGTTCGACAATGGCGGGTGGTCCTTCCTCGACCCCAAGCCCGGCTGGCGCGGCTGGGATGCCGGCGAAGGACGGGCAGTCGTGCGCGTGGGAGGCGGCTGGACCTCGCAAGGTCTGGCCGCGGCTCCGTCTGGGGCTGCTGCGCGGTTCGTCACGGAGGAGGCGCTGCATACCGTCCTGCCCGGTGCGACGAACACCACCGCGGTCGTCATACCGGCCAACGTGACCCTCTTTGCGGTGTCCGCGCGTGTCGTGAGCGCGATTACGGGGACGGCGGCGACGTGGCGCCTGGGCGAAGCTGGGGCCACGAACAGGTTCGGAAGCGGGCTGGGGCTGGGCGCGGCGAGCTACACCGACGGGTTGCTCGGCCAGCCCCAGGCCTATTACGCGCCGTCGGCATTGGTGATCAGCGGCGAAGGCGGTGACTTGGCCGGTGGGCAGGTGCGGCTCGCGCTGCACTACATGGCGTATGATCTGCCGGGGGCTTGAGCCATGCGCCGCGTGCTTCCCGGTGACGTCGCGGCGGTGGCGCGGGTGCTTTGCCGTCTGCCGCCGGCGTTGCGGCGCGACCGCCTGGCGCGGTTGATCGCGGATGCGGAGCAAGCCGACGGGCATCGCCGGTCCACCGGGCGGGCGCATCCGACCCTCGGGAGCGGGAGCCTGATGGCGGCCGCCTCGCGCCTGCCGCGCGTGCCGGAGCCAGATTTCGACGACGATCTCTACTGTCGATGCTGGATTCTGGTGCTGGAGGCGCTGGTCCGGCATCGCACGAAGACAGCCAGCTAGCCGGAGGCGCAGGAGATGCAGAGCGGGGCGGCAGGATCGAGGTCCAGGCGCTTCGGAGGGATCGGTTCCCCGCATTCCAGGCATTCGCCATAGGTCCCGTCCGCGATCCGGACGAGCGCGGCCTGGATACGCAGCGCCTGCCGGTCCCGCTGTCTGCTGTTGGCCTGGGCCATGGCCTGGCTCTGCAGCGCATCCATACGCGACAATCGTCCGACGGCTTGTTGGTCCAGCTCGACGGTGCGGGTGCTGTCATGGCCGCGCCTCTCGGCTGTCCGGAGCTCCTCCAGCAGGCTCAGCAGATGGTCGCGAAGCTGCTCACGCTGAAGTGGCGTCATACCGTCCCCCGTTCCGTTGTACATTGGCAGGCGAGTTCTAAATGCGCTATCTGTCAAGCAGACGATGCACGAGGAGGGCGGCATGCCCAATTCAATGGACGCGCAATCCACGGGGCTGACGAGTGTAGATCCCGTATGGAGCCGGATCCGGCAGGAGGCGGAAGCCGCCATTTCCGCCGAGCCGCTTCTGGGGGGCATGATGCAGCTTTCCGTGCTGCATCATCCAACCTTCGAGCGTGCGCTGTCCTACCGGATGTCGGTCAAGCTGGCGTCCGGCGAGATTTCCGAGCAGATCCTGCGCGAGATCGCCGACGAGGCGATTTCGGCCGCCCCCGTGATCGGCGCCGCCGCGCGGGCCGATCTGGTGGCGACGCATGAGCGCGACCCGGCCTGCGACCGGCTGATCGAGCCGCTGCTCTATTTCAAAGGCTACCAGGCGATTCAGGCCTACCGCGTGGCGCATTGGCTGTGGGGGCAGGGCCGGCGCGACATGGCGCAGTTCTTGCAGGCGCGTGTGTCCGAGGCGTTCGGCGTCGACATCCACCCTGCGGCGCGGATGGGCCGCGGGATCATGATCGATCACGCCCATTCCATCGTCATCGGCGAGACCGCGCGCGTGGGCGACAACGTTTCGATGCTGCACTCGGTGACGCTTGGCGGCACGGGCAAGGAAGACGGTGACCGGCATCCCAAGATCGGCGACGGGGTGCTGATCGGGGCCGGGGCGAAAGTTCTGGGCAACATCACGGTAGGCCGTTGCAGCCGCATCGCTGCGGGCTCTGTCGTTCTTCAGGATGTGGAGCCGCGCACGACGGTCGCCGGGATTCCCGCGAAGACCGTAGGCGAGAGCGGGTGCCCGCAGCCGTCGCTGTCCATGGATCACCTGTTCCCGGCCGGGAGCGAGTGACGACGGCCTGCTAGGTCGGCAAGGGCCCCAGCAGCGCTGACGCGACCTCATCCATCGTTCCAAGAGCCGTGCATCGAGATAGCGGAAGCTGCACGTGGTGTCGGCGCTCCGCTTTCACGCCAGAGGCGTCTCCTTTGGTGTGACGGGAGCGTGCGAACCCCTCAAGGCTGGGCAACGGATCGGCGGGCGCGCCGCCGAACCACAAATAGTGATCCGTCCGGAGATCGTCGTTCACGACGAAGACGATCACGCACCCCGCCGCACGGCGCGCCAACCGGTGAGAGATCGGCACATGCCGTGTCTTTCCGGATTTGCGCTTTGCCTTGAGCTGAATGTGGCGGGTCACATCCCCACGCGAGAGCGCCAGATCGTATCCCCTTGCATCGAACTCCGATCTCAGGATTTCGACGTCGAACACGCCGTGGGCCCACAGGTGCTTCAGCAAATCTGCGACGAAGGCGTGCTCCAGGATGATTTCGCGCAGGGTGGCGTGTTCGGAATGGGCTTTGCGCCAATCCGTCTCCATCTCATGCAAGCATCGTGATCGGGCTCTCGAGGTTGTCGACAATGGCCTTCAGCAGCTCCGCCCCGAGCGCGCCGTCGATCACGCGGTGATCCACCGAAAGGGTCACCGACATCACCGTTGCGGTGGCCAGCTCTCCGTCCTTCCCGACAATCGGTTTCTTGACGCCCGCGCCGACTGCCAGAATGGCGCCATGCGGCGGGTTGATGACGGCATCGAAGTTGTCGATGCCGAACATGCCGAGATTCGAGATCGCGAAGGTGCCGCCGACATATTCTTGCGGCGCGAGCTTTCGGTCGCGCGCACGGGCGGCGAGGTCCTTCATTTCGGCGGAAAGCGCCGAGATCGACTTCATCTCGGCATCCTTCAGAACCGGCGTGAAGAGGCCGCCTTCGACGGCGACGGCAACGGCCACATCGGAGGGTTTGAGCTGCAGCACCCGGTCTCCGGCCCAGACGGCATTGGCGGCCGGAACGGTCTGAAGGGCGAGGGCGCAGGCTTTGATGATGAAGTCGTTGACCGAGAGCTTGATGCCGCGATCCGCCAGTTGGCCATTGAGATCGGCGCGGAACTTCATCAGAGCGTCGAGCTTGATGTCGCGGCGGAGATAGAAATGCGGGATCGTCTGCTTGGCCTCTGAGAGGCGTGCGGCGATGGTCTTGCGCATGCCGTCGAGGGGCAGTTCCTCGTAGTCCCGGCCCTCGTACATCTTGCGGACGGTGTCGGTCGACGGGCCGGAAGGGGCGGCCGCTGCTGCAGCCGGTGCAACCGCTGCCGCGGTGGGCGCGGCCGTGGCCGTTGCCGCAGGTGCGGGCTGGGCTGCGGCCGCTTCGACATCGGCGCGCACGATGCGGCCATGGGGGCCGGAGCCCTTGATCTGGCTCAGATCCAGCCCCTTGTCGGCCGCGATGCGGCGCGCGAGCGGCGAGGCGAAGATGCGGCCGCCATCCGCGCCCCGGGGCGCTGCAGGTGCGGGGGCCGGGGCCGCCACGCCTGGCTCCGGGGCGTCCGGAGCAGAGGCCTCGGCTTTGGGAGCGGCGGCCTGAGCCGGTGCAGGGGCGCTGGAGATGTCGCTTGCGCTTTCGCCATCATCGAGCAGAACGGCAATCGGCGCGTTCACCTTTACGCCTTCGGTACCCTCGGGCACGAGAAGCTTGCCGACGGTTCCTTCATCGACGGCCTCGAACTCCATCGTGGCCTTGTCGGTTTCGATCTCGGCCAGCAGATCGCCGGAGGAGACGGTGTCGCCTTCCTTGACCAGCCACTTTGCCAACGTGCCCTCCTCCATGGTCGGAGACAGGGCAGGCATCAGGATTTCGGTCGGCATCTCACTTCTCCTCCGCAAGCGTGACGCGGTCGAACGGCGCCCGTACCGGGCGGCCCTCCCGCTTCGCGCAAAGCGCGGCTTCGATCTTCGGCCGGTTCAGGGCCAGCCATTCATAGGCGAACTGGTGGCGCGGGGCGCCCAGACTACGCGCCCCGCCCATCATGGTTTCCGGCACGAGGCCCGCGATGCGCTGGCCATCGAGGACGATACTCACGCGGTAGGCTCCGCTGGCGCCATCGCGTCCATGAACCTCGAGCGGGCTCACCGGTAGCACACCTGTTTGGCCGCCTCGACGATCTCGGGCACGGTGATCAGCGCGAGCTTTTCGAGGTTGGCGGCGTAGGGCATCGGCACGTCCTTGCCGGTGCAATTCAGCACCGGGGCGTCGAGCCAGTCGAATGCGTGGGTCATGATGTAGGCCGACAGGTGGTTCGAGAGCGACGCCACCGGGAACCCCTCCTCGACGGTGATACAGCGGTTGGTCTTCTGGACCGAGGCGATCACCGTGTCGTAGTCGATGGGGCGGAGGCTGCGCAGGTCGATGATCTCGGCCTCGATCCCCTGGCCGGCCAGTTCCTCGGCCGCGGCCAGGGCGTGGGACATGCCGATACCCCAGCTGACGATGGTCAGATCCGCGCCGGCCCGGGCGATCCGGGCCTTGCCGAAGGGGATCGTAAAATCATCCAAAACGGGCACGTCGAACGTCCGGCCGTAGAGGATTTCGTTTTCCAGGAAGATCACCGGGTTCGGGTCGCGGATGGCGCTCTTGAGGAGGCCCTTCGCATCTGCGGCAGTGTAGGGCATGGCCACTTTCAGGCCCGGGACCGAGGCATACCACGCCGCGTAGTCCTGGCTGTGCTGGGCGGCCACACGCGCGGCGGCTCCGTTGGGGCCGCGGAAGACCATCGGACAACCCATCTGCCCGCCCGACATGTAAAGCGTCTTGGCGGCAGAGTTCACGATCTGGTCCATCGCCTGCATGGCGAAATTGAAGGTCATGAACTCGACGATGGGTTTGAGCCCGCCGAAGGCGGCCCCCACGCCAAGGCCCGCAAAGCCGTGCTCGGTGATCGGGGTGTCGATGACGCGTTTCTCGCCGAACTCGTCGAGCAGGCCCTGCGTCACCTTGTAGGCGCCCTGGTACTCGGCCACCTCCTCGCCCATGACGAACACGGTCGGGTCGGCGCGCATTTCCTCGGCCATGGCGTCCCGCAGGGCTTCGCGCACGGTCTGGCTCTTGAACTCTGTGCCGGCGGGGACATCGGGCGTCGCCGCCACTGCCATCGGCTGGGCAGGCGCAGCAGGTGCGGCTGGCACCTGAGCGGGTGCCGCGACCGGCGCCGCCGCGGGCGCTGAGTCGGCGGCAGGGGCAGGCGCGGCCGCCGGGGCGGCATCGACGCTTTCGCCCTCCTCGACCATCACGGCGATGGGCGTGTTGACCTTCACCCCTTCCGCACCTTCCGCGACGAGGAGTTTGCCGACGATGCCGTCGTCGATGGCCTCGAACTCCATCGTCGCCTTGTCCGTCTCGATCTCGGCCAGGATGTCGCCGGAGGAGACGGTGTCCCCCTCCTTCACAAGCCATTTCGCCAGCGTACCTTCCTCCATCGTTGGGGAGAGGGCGGGCATCAGCACTTCGGTTGCCATCTCAGTTCTTCCCCTCTGACGTAATCATGCCGACGACGTTGCCTTGTCCGTCCTCAACGTAGGCGAACCGCCCGATCCCGGGCTCGGTTGTCGGTGGCAGCGCTTCGGCCCCGCCATGTGCCAACGCCCAGGCATAGCGTTCGTCACAATCCTTGACTTCAAAGGTCATGGTCCCTCCCCGGATTGGGCTTCCTGCTGCCGGCGTTGCATCCATGCGGCGCATAATGCCCCCCGAGAGCGGCTCTTCGCCGCCGATGTCGTCGCCCTCGATCAGGTGATAGTCATTCTCCACGCCCATGGCCAAGCGGTTGAAAGTCCAACCGAACAATCCGCCATAGAAGCTTTTTGCAGCGGCCACATCGGCAACGAAGATCTCGAAATGCGGCATCTCAGGCGTCGGCATAGATGTCGGTGTAAAGCTCGGACACGTCGGGTTCCGGGCTCTCTTTCGAGAACTCCGCGGCTTCGTTCACGATGTCCTTGATCTCTTTGTCGACGGCTTTCAGCTCGTCCTCGGTGGCGTGCTTGCCGGTGAGCAGAAGCTGGCGCACATGCTCGATGGCGTCGCGCTCCTCGCGCATTTTCTGTACCTCGTCGCGGGTGCGGTACTTGGCCGGGTCCGACATGGAATGGCCGCGGTAGCGGTAGGTCATGATCTCCAGGATGTAGGGGCCCTCGCCCGCGCGGCAGGCCGCGACGGCCTTCTCGCCGGCGGCTTTCACCGCCAGCACATCCATCCCGTCGACGGCTTCGCCCTTGATGCCGTAGGCGGCGCCCCGCTCCCAGAAATCGGGCGACTTGGTTGCGCGCTTCACGGAGGTGCCCATGGCGTATTGGTTGTTCTCGATCACGAAAACCGCGGGAAGATCCCAAAGCTCCGCCATGTTGTAGGTTTCCGCCACCTGGCCCTGGTTCGCCGCGCCATCGCCGAAATAGACGAAGGTGACGCGGTCGTTGCCGAGGTACTTGTCGGCAAAGGCGAGGCCCGCGCCGATCGGCACCTGGGCCGCGACGATGCCGTGGCCGCCGTAGAAATGCTTCTCCTTGGAGAACATGTGCATCGAGCCGCCCTTGCCCTTGGAGTAGCCCCCTTCGCGTCCGGTCAGCTCGGCCATCACGCCCCTAGGGTCCATACCGCAGGCAAGCATGTGGCCATGGTCGCGGTAGGAGGTGACGCGCTTGTCGTCTTCGTCGGCGGCGGCCTCCAGCCCCACGACGACGGCCTCCTGCCCGATATAGAGGTGACAGAAGCCGCCGATCAGCCCCATGCCATAGAGCTGTCCGGCCTTCTCTTCGAAGCGCCGGATCAGCAGCATTTCACGGTAGTATTTCAGAAGCTCGTCTTTGGAGACGTTGGACTTCTTGGTGGTGCGCCGGGTCGAGCGTGCCGCCATTCCCCGTCCTCCCTGGCCAGAAATGGTTTAACGTTGAACGAACGCCTACCAAAGCTGTGGGGGGGTGACACCTGCAAAAACGACGCGGCCCTGACCGGGATCATCCCGCGGCGAGGACCTGAGGTGCTCGACGGGAGCTGTCAGCGAATGACGATCTCGTCGTGCCGCAGCAGGCCGAGCATGTCGCGCGCGCGTTCATCGAGGAGGTCGAGATCGAGAAAATCGTCCGACAGGCGGCGGGTGAGGTTTTCCATCCGGGCAACCTCAGCCAAGAGGGCCTGCCGCTCCGCCTCCAGCCGGCGCGTCTCCGCCTCGATCTCGATCCGGCGGAACAGGCCGTAATCGCCCTGGACCGCGGCGAAGGTAAAGTAGCCCGACAACGTCAGGCAGATGACAAATGTGATGGCGCCACCGACGCCGCGCGAATGGAATTGGGGCTTCACAACCGGGAACCGCTCTTTGCAAAACTGCCTCTTGCCGCGCCTCAGACGGGCCCGTGCCCAAAGACCCTTACATATGCGGCGGCCCCTGTGAATCCCAAATCTGAGCGCAGGACCGGCGTACCGGCCAATGCGCAACGCTTCGCGCAGACGCGCCGATTTGGCCCCAACCCGAGGCCCGCGCAGGGCGGCGCTCCCCGCGGGGTGTGCACCCGGCACAAATGCCGCGCCCCGGCGCGAGATTTTGGTGAACGGAGCCAAGCTTTCGCCGCATTGTCCCCGGATAGGTTGACCTGGGTTTGCGATTATTGATCGTTAGAGGCATTTCATGGTCAGCGTTAACGCACCATTCGAAGACATTTTCTTTGAGGAGTATTTCGGGCACCGTTGGGACACCAGCGGCGGTACACGGGTTATCACCTGGAACACGTCCAGCGGCTGGATCGACTTTCCGAATTTCGGGCTTCTTCAGCTGTTTCATCGCTTCACCACCGGGGAGAATGCGCTGATCCAGATGGCGTTCAACCAATGGGACGCGGCTCTGGACAGTATCGAGTTCCGCAAGGTCAGCGGGTTCGAGCAGGCCGATATCTCCTTGGGAAAGGTCATCATCGACGGCCCCGGCGGTATCTTGGGCGTCTGGGATTCCGAGACCACCGGGTCGACCATCGACTACGCGGCGATCCTTATGGACGTCTCGACGACGAACTCGTTTCTGCATGTGGTGATGCACGAGATCGGCAATGTGCTGGGCCTGGGCGACATCGCCGCCACCGACGCGGTTCGGAGCATCATGGAGGATCCGCTGGACGATCTCTTCTTCGAGACGTCCCTTTGGTCCTTCGATGCGGCGTTGATCCGCCGCTACTACGGTGAAGACGGTGCAAGTAAAGATCCCGTCGTCGTCGACCCGACGCCGCAGCCGAGACCAGAGCCGGAGCCCGATCCGGGCCCGGAGCCTCGGCCGGGGCCTGATACGGGGCCAGGAACGGGGCCGGGCACAGGGCCAGGAACAGGGCCGGGCACAGGGCCAGGAACGGGGCCCGGGGACGGAAACCCGGATGGCGGCGGCAGTACGCCAAAGCCCGGCCAACCGATCGTCGGCACCTTGGGCCATGACGATCTGGTGGGCAGCGCGGTTGACGACACGTTCGTGCATACCGCGGGCTTCGACACGATCACGGGCGGCGACGGAGACGACACGCTCATCGTCCACGGCCGCGTCGATGCGTACACGCTGCACATCAACGACCGGTGGTTCGACGACAAGGAGATGCGCCTGTCCGTCAGCGACAATTCCAATGGGTTCGTGCATTTCGGAGGCGTGGAAACGCTCGTCTTCGACACCGGAAACGCGTTCTTCGAAGATGGTGTGATCGACATCGACGCGTTCAAGGGAATCGCGCTGCTGGACGATTCTACGATCTACGACCTCATCGAGATGTACATCGCCTATTTCGATCGCGCCCCCGACGCCCTCGGCCTCAGCTACTGGGGCACGCGCCTGGCTGACGGCATGACGATGGCGGAGATCGCCGAGAGCTTCTTCGTCCAGCCCGAGACGCAGGCCCTCTATCCGTCGGACATGGACAACGCCACCTTGGTGCGCGACGCCTACAACAACTTCCTGGAGCGCGATCCAGATCAGGCGGGGTGGGATTACTGGACGGCCGAGTTGAATGGCGGGCTGAGCCGGGGCACGTTCATGCTCTCGCTCATCGACGGCGCCTACGGCAACGATGATCCCCAAGCCCGCGCCGACGTGGCGACGATCCAGGACAAGTCCGACATCGGGCTCCTCTTCGGCGCGGTCAGCGGCTTGAACAACGCCGACACCGCCCGCACCGCCATGGAGATCTATGTGCGTGGCGACGATACCTCGCTCAACAGGTCGTTCGAGTACATCCAGGACGCCGCCGAACGCGCCTCAGGCGGGGGGCAGGATGCCGAGTTTCTGCTCCCCATGGAGTGGATCCTGGAGGACCGGTGGTACCTCGACTGGATGTAGCGGGCGCCGCGCGGGGCGCCCTGAGCTCATCCTCGGAGCAGGAGGCACGGGGCGCGCCCTCCGCCCCGGCCGGTGCCTGCCCGAGCCGCGCGCCTGGGATCAGGCGCGGCCCTTGTAGATGTCGATCAGTTTGCCGAGCATCTCCAGCGCCTCGCCGCGATCCCGCTGGAAGCTGTTGCGCCCGATGATGGAGCCATTGCCGCCGCCGTCGCGGATCGCGCGCGCGTCGTCATAGACGCCGTCGGCCCCCTTCTTGGCACCGCCCGAGAACACGATGATCCGCCGGCCCCCGAAGGACGAGCGCACGCATTCGGCGACGCGCGCGGCCTGGGTCGAAACGTCGATCTTCTCGGCTTCGAATACCTTCTTCGCCTCGGCCTGCTCCAGATGATCGGTCGACAGTTTGACCTTGATGATATGCGCCCCGAGGAGGGCCGCGATGTGGGCCGCGTAGGCCGACACGTCCGCGGCCGTTTCGCCTTCCTTCGACAGAACCTCGCCGCGCGGGTAGGACCAGATCACCGTCGCGATGCCGCAGGCGGCGGCCTCGCGGCGCATCTCGACGATCTCCTCGAACATATCCAGCGCCATGTCGGACCCCGGATAGATCGTGAAGCCGATGGCCGCGCAGCCCAGCCGCAAGGCGTCGTCGACGCTGGCGGTGACCGCCTGGTTCTTGCCCGCGCCCGGGCCCATCAGGGAGTTGGCGGAGTTGACCTTGAGGATGGTCGGGATCTGACCGGCGAAGGTGTCGGCCCCGGCCTCCAGCGGCCCGATGGGCGCGGCATAGGCGTTGAGGCCCGCGTCGATCGCGAGCTGGTAGTGATAATGCGGATCGTAGCCGGCGGGGTTCGGCGCGAAGGAGCGGGCGGGACCGTGCTCGAAGCCCTGGTCGACCGGCAGGATGATCATCTTGCCCGTGCCGCCCAGCTTGCCCGTCATCAGCATCTGGCACAGCTTGCCTTTGACGCCCGGGTTTTCGCCTTCGTAATTGGCGAGGATCTTCTGCACGGTACGGGTGGATTTCATTGGTTCGGTCCCTCGGATGGCCCAGACTGACGTTGAGCTACGGGGTAGAACCCGAGCCGCCCGCGTGCAAGCGTGATTGCGCTAAATGGCGTGGCGACGCCGATGCGGCCTACATCTGCGGCGGCTTACGGTTTTCCGAGGCGAGCCGCGCGACCTCGGCGATGCGCTTGGCGCGGGTTCGTTCGGTCTTCGCGATCTTGATCCAGCGCAGGATGTTGCGGCGGGCGGACGGCGCGAAGGCGGCGAAGTGATCTTGCGACGGGGGCAGGGCGGCCAGCGCGACCGCCAAGTCCGGGGGCACGATCAGCGCATCGACATCGGCGTAGAAGTCCCACAGGCCCGAGGCCTTCCCGGCCTCGACGGACCGCAGCCCGGAGGGCCGCATGCGCCCCTCGTCGATCAGCCGCGCGGCGCGCTGCTTGTAGCTGTCGGCCCAGGCCTGCTGCTTGCGGGGGGCGATCAGCTGCATGGTGCGCGCGTCGTCGAGCTTCATGCGGCGCCCGTCGATCCAGCCATGGGCGATCAGCGCGTCCAGCACCTCCTCGCGCGAAATGTAGTTCTCTGGCACGTTGCGCTTGTAAGTGACGAGCCAGACAGAGCCGTCCTGCCCGTGATGCGCGTCGAGCCAGTGCCAGAGATCGTCCGTCCCGCGCACCTCGACCCTGGGCGTTTCGGTCATGCGCGCCGTTCGGTCATGGCCCGGTCGATCCAGGCCCGGACGGGCTCCATCTGGCGGGCGAGCGCCGTGAGGCTCGCAACCAGCCCCGTCTCCCTCCAATCCGGCGGAAGATCCGCCCCGATCACGAGGCCCTTGCGTTTGAGCAGGTCGCCATGCGGGTGGTCGGGATCGTAAGGCTTCGGTACGCGCTTCAGCGGCGCGGCCCCGAACTCGGACAGCTTGGCGCCCACTGCGGCATGGGCCGCCTCCAGAGCGTCCGACAGGGTATCGCCGTCTGCGTCGATCTCGGCGCGGAACGCCGCCAGCTTCGGGCCTTGCAGGGCCGGAACCCCCGTCCCCAGAAAGAGGTAGGACGGGGCTGCCCCGAAGAACCAGCCGGGGCGGCTTTCACCGCCTGGCGGAAACCACGACAGGTGCAGATGGGTGTTGTAGGGCGTCTTGTCCTTGGAGAAGCGCACGTCGCGGTAGATCCGGAAGAGCTTTGGCTTGAACGGCGTCGCGCTGATCCGGCCGAGGTCTTCGGCGAGCAGCGCGGCAAGCAGCTCTGCCGGCTTCTTGATCCGGGTGTTGTAGGTCTCCTTGCGCGGCTCGAACCAGTCCTTGCGGTTGTTGGCCTCCAACTCGCGGAAGAAGCCGAGCGCGTCGTCGATCAGCCCCTCGAACCCATCGGACACGGCTAGGCCTCCTTCGCCATGAGACGTTTGATGATCTTGGTCAGGGCGCTGCGCGGCAGAACGCGGGGCATCTGCGTCACCATCCAGTTCGAGGCGCCCGGCACCACCAGGCGCTGCCCGGCCTTGGCCCCCGCCCAGCCGGCCCTTGCCACCGACATCGACGTGGGCAACCCGCCGGACTTCACGAGACGGACAGAGCCCATATCGGCACTGTCGAAGAACTCCGTCTGGGTGGCGCCGGGGCACAGCGCCGTGACGGTCACTTTGGTGCCGGACAGCTCCTCGGCCACAGCCTCGCTCAGCGATACCACATAGGCTTTCGTTGCGTTGTAGACGGCCATGCCCGGGCCGGGCAAGAAGCCCGCGACGGAGGCCACGTTCAGGATCCGGCCGCGCCCGGCCTCCTTCATGTGGGGCACCGCGAGCTTCATCAGACCGGTCAGGGCCTTGATGTTGACCTCGATCGAGGCGGCTTCGCGGCCCCAATCGCCGCTTTCGAACGGGTCATGCGCGCCCAACCCGGCGTTGTTGACCAGATTGTCCACCGGGCCCCGCGCCACGGCCGCGTTCCAAAGCGTGTCCGCCGCGGTGGCGTCCGCAAGGTCGGCCGCGACCACCTCCACCGCTTGGGCGCCGAGGCCGGTCAACTCCTCGGCCAGCGCCTTCAGGCGATCCTCGCGCCGCGCGGAGATGACGATGTTGCGCCTTTCCTTGGCGGCGATGCGCGCGAAATCCGCGCCGAGGCCCGACGAAGCTCCGGTGACGACAGTCCAGGTGTCCATCGGTTCCCCTCAGCGTTTGGGCGCGGGCGCGTCAGCCCTCGAGGGCGGCGACCCCTGGCAGCGTCTTGCCCTCCATCCACTCCAGAAAGGCCCCGCCTGCGGTGCTGACATAGGTGAAGTTGTCCGCGACGCCAGCGTGATGCAACGCGGCGACCGTGTCGCCCCCACCCGCGACGGAGATAAGGCCCGCCTCGGTCGCCTCGGCGGCTGCCCGGGCGGCGGCCACGGTGGCCGCATCGAAGGGGGGGATCTCGAACGCGCCAAGCGGCCCGTTCCAGATCACGGTCTTGCAATCGTCGAACAGCGTCTCGATCCGTTCGACCGTCCGGGGCCCCGCATCGAGGATCATCGCATCGGCGGGGCAGGCCTCGGCCGGAACGGTCTCGTTCGGGGCCTGCGCCTCGAACTTCCGCGCCACGACGATGTCGACGGGCAGATGGATCTTGCAGCCGCTCTCATCCGCTTTGTCCAGGATCTGCTGGGCCGTGCCCGCCATCTCGCGCTCCGCCAGCGACGTGCCGATCTCCAGCCCCTGGGCGAAAAGAAACGTGTTGGCCATGCCGCCCCCGATCACCAGATGGTCGACCCGCTCGACGAGGTTCGCCAGAAGATCGATCTTGGTCGAGACCTTCGCGCCGCCCACAACGGCGCAGAGCGGGCGCGTCGGGGCGCCGAGGGCGGCCTCCAGCGCGCCAAGCTCCGCAGCCATCAGCCGCCCGGCGCAGGCCGGCATCAGATGCGCGATGCCTTCGGTCGAGGCATGGGCCCGATGTGCCGCCGAGAACGCGTCGTTCACATAGACATCGCCGAGCCCGGCGAGCTGGGAGGCAAGCACCGGGTCGTTCTTCTCCTCGCCCGGATGGAAGCGGATGTTCTCGAGCAGCAGCACTTCGCCTTCCTGCTGGTGCCCCACGGCTTCGGGCGCGTCCTCCAGCGCCACGAGCTGCACGCGGCGGTCGAGCCCGGCTTCGAGCGCCGGCAGCGTCACGGCGAGCGACATCTCGGGCACGACCTTCCCCTTGGGGCGTCCGAAATGCGCGATCAGCACCGGCATCCCGCCCTTGGCGAGGATGTCGTTGACGGTGGGGAGGATCCGCTCGATCCGCGTGGCGTCCGTCACCTGTCCGTCTTCGACCGGAACGTTGATATCTACGCGGGTGAGAACGGTCTGCCCCTGCAGATCCATCTCATCGAGCGATTTCCATGCCATGGGCAGCCCTCCGGTTCGCTCCCCAAGCTCTAGAAGTCCCTCCGTCAAGTGGCAAGGGAGGCCCGCGTGGCAATCGGCTTTCCTCCTGCCCGGCGATCCCCTAGGTGTTGGGCCGACGCGAACACAGGGAGGGCCCGATGGCCGAGATCAAAGACCCCGAAAACACGATCCTGATCGAACTTGAGGCGGGCACGGTGGCGATCGAGCTGTTGCCCGACGTCGCTCCGAAGCATTGTGAGCGGATCAAGGAGCTGGCGCGCAAGGGCGCCTATGACGGCGTCGTCTTTCACCGGGTGATCGACGGGTTCATGGCGCAGAGCGGCGATGTGCAGCACGGCGTGAAAGACGGTGATCTGCGCCGCGCCGGGACGGGCGGATCGGACCTGCCCGATCTGCCGGCGGAGTTCTCGGGAGTTCCGCACGATCGCGGCACGCTCGGCGCGGCGCGTTCGTCCAGCCCGGACAGCGCGAACTCGCAGTTCTTCATCAACTTCTCCGACAATCATTTCCTCAACCGGCAATACACCGTCTACGGGCGGGTCATCTCCGGGATGGAGCATGTCGACGCGATCACGCGCGGCGAGCCGCCCGCGAGCCCCGACCACATGGTCAGCATGAAGGTGGCCGCCGATGCTTAGGCTCGCTCTGGCCCTTTCGCTGGCGGCCTCGCCCGCCTTGGCCACCGGCCTGCAGATCGAAGTGGCGGGCGAGGCAAACGGCACCATCACCGTCGACCTGCTGGAAGATGTCGCGCCGCTCCATGTCGAGCAGATCGCGGCCCTCGCCGCCGAAGGGGCCTATAACGACGTCGTCTTTCACCGGGTGATCGACGGCTTCATGGCGCAGACGGGCGATGTCCAGCACGGCAAGATCGGCGGCAACATGTCCCGCGCCGGCACCGGCGGGTCCGACCGCCCCGATCTCCCGGCGGAGTTCTCAGAGTTGCCGTTCGACCGCGGCGTGGTCGGCATGGCGCGCGCGCAGAACCCCGACAGCGCAAACTCGCAGTTCTTCATCATGTTCGAGCCGGGGCCCTTTCTGAACGGGCAGTACACCGTGGTCGGGCAGGTGACATCCGGCATGGAGGTGGTCGACGCCATCAAGCGGGGCGAAGGGCGCAACGGCGCCGTTCTGGGCGAGCCTGACCGCATGGTCACGGTAACCGTCACCGAGTAGCGGCGGCGCCGGCCACCCGGGCTTGCCCCAAGGTCCCACGGGCCCGCTAAGCCCAGGCGCCCAGCCGCCCGATCCATCGGGACTGGATAGCCTGTCAAACTGGCTGATCGGTCCCTCCTCGGGTGGCGTCCCGACCCCCCGCAATACGCATGTTGATGGGGCGGGAGACCGGGACGCCGGACCAGACCGGCCCATGGATCGGACGGTGAGCGCTTCTATGCTGCAAACCGGTCGGCTCTTTCCCGGCGGGCGGTCTGGCTTGTGCTGGCTCGCGCGGGCCCACAGGCTGCAGCGGGCCCACGGCGCGTGTAAGGCGGGCAAGGAAGATGAGTCGGATCTGATCACGCCCACTTCACCGGGGGAGGAATCTCCGGCTCCCTTTTGAGCTGAATACACTCGCCTGGCCCTACACCCGCCGCGCCATCGCTCCCGCGTTCGGTGCCATCGGCGCCCAAACGCACCCAGTTTGACGAGCCCCGTCGCCAAAGCACCCTGCCGACGCAGCCGGAAGCGCGCCCCAACCACGCCACCGATGCAAGGGAACGCGGCTGGCCAAGGCCGGACGAGCATCCGCTCCGTCACCCTCGCTTGCGGCAGGCGCAGAGGAACCCCTGGGGGCAGATGGTCTGCGCGGCGTCCGCTCTCTGCCCCGCCTGACGCAACATGACATTCGCGAGAGCGGATCTGGGCAGGATGCGCCTCGGCTGGCACACTTCCGCCAGCGCATTCCAGCAAAGGATGGATCAGATGCACCGCGCCCCCCTCATCCGCGCCCCCTTCATCCGCGCGATTACGGGTTCCCTGCTCGCTCTCTGTCTTGCCCTCCCGGCCAGCGCCGATCCCGCCGCCTGGCGTCATGAATGGCCCAACACAGACTTCTCGATCACCACGGTCGCGGCCTGGTCCGAGATCCTTTCCGGCGGCCCGCCAAAGGACGGCATCCCCGCCCTCGACGCGCCCTCTTTCCTCGCGGTGGCTGACGAAACCCGCCTCGGCGCGCGCGAACCCGTCGTCACGGTGGAGCTCGACGGCGCGACCCCGCGCGCCTATCCTATCCGCTATCTCACCTGGCACGAGATCGTGAACGACAGCGTGGCCGGGATCCCGATCGCCGTCACCTTCTGCCCCTTGTGCAACTCCGCGCCGACCTTCGACCGGCGGGTGGGCGAGACGGTGCTGGAGTTCGGTGTCTCCGGAAAGCTGCGCAACTCCGACATGGTGATGTACGACCGCCAGACCGAGAGCTGGTGGCAACAGGCGCTCGGCCAGGGCATCGTCGGACACTACACCGGCGAGACGCTGACGCAACTGCCCACCTGGATGGAAAGCTGGGAGGAGTTCAGCACCCGCAACCCGGACGGGCTCGTGATGGACGAACCGGGCTATGCCCGCAGCTATGGCCGCAATCCCTACGTGTCCTACGACAGCTCGACACGGCCATTTCTCTACGCGGGCGAGCTTCCGCCGCACGACATTCCGGCGCTGGCCCGCGTCGTCCGGGTGGAGGACGCCGCCTGGCCCGTCGCGCGCCTTCGCGAGGCCGGCGAGATCACCGAGAACGACGTCACGCTGTCCTGGGCGGCCGGTCAGGCCAGTGCGCTGGACGCGCCGTCGATTGCCCAGGGCAAGGATGTGGGAACGATCCGCGTGCGCGACGGCTCGGGGCGCGATCTGCCCCACGACGTCATGTTCGCCTTCGCCTTCCACGCCTTCTTCCCGCAGGGCGAATGGATGATCGAGTAGCAGCAGCCGGATGTAGTCCTCCGTCCCGCTTGCCCTGCGCTCAATCCCGCCGCGCCCCTGCCGCCCGCGCACAACGTGCAAAATCGGGCTACTACTCTTAATCCAAAGTCGCCCCGCCGCCGCTAACTCCCTAAAGAAAAAGCAAGTCTTCCGCCAAAGACAAAGGCATGCATCGCTCATCCCATCAGGTAACGGCCCGAGAAGGCGCAGCCCGCCCTTTCACATTGCCTCAAATATCCCGGGGGGCGCCCGCAGGGCGCGGGGGCAGCGCCCCCTCTAGGGGATGATCCGCTGGTACTTCGACCCTTCGAGCGTGGCGCCCGCGATCAGGCCGGTCTGGCCGAAGATCACCGCGATGACCGGGTCGAGCGCGGTCAGCGTCTCGGCCGAGATGTTGCCCCCCCGGTCTATCACCGCGTATTCCGCGTCGGCACCGATCGACCAGCCCGCCGAGGTGCGGAAGGTCTCCAGCGCTTCGGGCGTCATGAAGAAGAGCGTGTGCGCATATTGCTGCGCGCCCGCCTGGAAGCCGACCGTCGCCGAAATCGCGGCGTAGTAATCGACGGTCGCGCCGCCGATCCGCAGGGCGCCGGTGCCGTAGCTCCCGCCGATGCCGAACCCCGCCTCGGTGACGAGCGGCATGTAGAGCTGGCCTGCGGACTTTGCCTCCAACTCCTGGGTGCCGGGATACTGGGTGAGCAGAAAGTCGCGTGTCGCATCCACCCGTCTGTCGATCCGCGCCGCGCCGTTCGAGCCGACGCCATTGGCGCAGCCCGCGAGCGTCGCCGCCGCGCCCGCCCCCGATGTGATGATGAATCCGCGCCGCGAGAGCCGCGGCGCCGCCTTGGGAAATGTGCCCATGATCCGCCTCGATATGGTCGTTTGCCTGACTGCCTGCTCCGGCCTTTCGAGACCGGTTGACGCAGATATACAAGGCCGGAGCGGCCGTGTCACGCGGCCAAAGGGGGCGTTTGCTCTTTCGGCTCGGCAAAGCTCCGCCGATCTCGCGGATGCGTGACGGCCGAATGCGCGGGAGAGCGGCGGCCCTGACCTCCGGCGCCAAGGGGCTCGCCACCCTACGCTGCAGCCGCGCCGCGCACCGGGCGGCCCGAGCGCTTCAGGCCGTCGCGGCGGCCATCCGCGCTTCCTGTGCCTCGGTCTGGATGTCCGTCCATTGCGCGAACACATCCTCGATATCGCTTGCGCTCATGTCGGGCAAAGACAGGATGGAGCTGTCGTGCCGGGCCGGGCGCTCCGCCCAATCCTCCGGCAGGTAGCCGCGCTGGCGACAGACCTCGAAGAGCTGGGTCCCGGGAAACGGATAGAACACGAAGTAGCCGAAATCCAACGGCTTGAGACGATGGTGCAGGTCGATCGTGGCTTGCATATCCTCCCGCGTTTCGCCGGGTACGCCCATCATATAATTGGCCGTCACCATGATCCCAGCATCTTTCGTGCGCTGGAACACCTCGACAAGCCGCTCGTTCTTCACGGGCCGCTTCATGATCTCGCGCCGGACCCGCTCTGACCCGCTTTCGACGCCGTAGACGATGTGCTTGCAGCCGGCCCGGGCCAGGGCCTCGATCAGCTTGGGGTTCATGGTCTCGGCCCGCGCGTGCAGGCTGAAGCCGATGCCGACGCGATCGGGCATCACCTCGCAGAATTCGAAGACCCACGGATGGTTGATGGTGAATGTATCGTCGAGGAAGATGGCGTAGTGCAGCGGCCCCGCCGCCCGGATCGCATCGAACTCCGCCATCACCGACTGGACGGAGCGGCGCCGTCCATAGGTCCCGATCCCGTCGTAGAGCTGGTCGTACATACGCGCGGCGCAATAGGTGCAGGGAAACGGGCAGCCGCGCTGTGTGGCCATGTGCACGCAGCCTTCGTATTCGTCGAGCATGTCGCGCGCCAGAAACGGCAGCGCGTCGATCTCAGGCAGGGGCGGCGCGAGGCCCGGATGGCGCCCGCCCTTCAGCCAGATGTTGCGGATCTCCGCATCGCGCAGGTCGAGCCCGGCATCCAGATGCCGCAGCAGCTCGGTGAAGGGCCCTTCGCCCTCGCCGAGACACACCGCGTCCACGCCGTCGGCGGCCAGCACAAGCTCCGGCGAGAAGGTCGCGTGCAACCCGCCGCAGATCACGGGCCAGGGGCCGGCCTGCCGGAGCGCCGCGATCACCGCGCGCGCCCGCAGCCATTGCCGGCTGGTCAGCGACACCCCGATCAGATCCGGCGCACGGGCGGCGACCGCCTCCGCCGCTTGCCGGAGCGGCCAGTCGTTGCCGATCCGCAGCAGCTCCACCTCGTGTCCCAGATCCCGGGCCACGGAGGCCAGAAAGGCCGGCCCGAGCGAACACACCGCCCAGGTCGCCTCGGTGTCAATCTCCAGAAACAGTACCTTCATGCGAGCCCCTTCGTGCCCTGCGGCGCGGCCCAAGGCCCGGCGCCCTGCACGCAAGCATGCCGCTTAGATCCCGCTGCGTCTACGCTCCCGATGACACGCCGCGGGGCCGCGTAACCGACGGGTTCGCCGCGCCCCCCGTCCGCGGCGCGGCCGATGCGCCGTCCGGCTGCCCCTCCGCCGCTCGCCTTGCCGGGGCCGGACAGGGCCAAACGGGTGTGCTAGGCTCCGGCACGGGGGACGCACGGTGGTGGGGGACGCACGGTGCTGAAATTCGACGACGACACGATCAGGGTGATCAACGAGAGTTACCGAGGCGCGGACATCACCCGGCGGCGGGTGGAGAACCTTGCCGCTCTCGCGCCGCGTCCGGGCGAGCGCATCCTGGATCTGGGCTGCGGCCAGGGCATGCTGACCGAGGAGCTGGCGCGGGCCGTGGGCGAGAGCGGGCGCGTAACCGGTATCGACCCCAGCCCGGAGATGCGCGCCGAAGCAACGGCGCGGTGTTCCGGCTACGGGCAGATCGAGATCCTGGAGGGCCACGCCGGGGCCGTCCCCTTGGACGACGGAACCTGCGACGCGGCGATTTCCCTGCAGGTCTTCGAGTATCTGGCCGACATCCCCGCCGCGCTGCGCGATCTCCATCGCATTCTCCGGCCGGCCGGTCGGCTGGTGATCGGGGACATGGCGTTCGGCACGCTGTTCTGGGCGTCCGACGATCCCGCGCGCATGGATCGCATGTGCCGCTCGTGGGACACCCATGTCATCGACGCGAACCTCCCGGCCCGGTTGCCGCAGGATCTCGGCGCTACCGGGTTTCACCTTGTCGAGATGCGCCCGCTTCCGCTGGTGGCGACGACGCTGCGGCCGGACGGCCTGCCCTTCATGTCGATGCACCTGATGCGCAATCACGCGGTGCGGAAGGGCCACGTTTCGCAGGACGAGGCGGATGCCTGGTTCGCCGAGCAGCAAGTGCGCTCCGACGCCGACCGGTTCTTCTTCTCCCTGACGCACTTAATCGCCATCGCTGTGCGCCTGTGATCGGGCGCGGCCCTGGGCGGGTGCTGGTCAGATGCCCCAGGGCAGCAGGCCGTCCGGATCTCGCGCGGCCTGGGCCCGGCGCGCGCAATGGCGGGCAAAGCGCAGCATCACAGCCTTGCGGCGGGCCCCGGCGAGTTTCGTCTCCGGCCCGGTGCGCACGATCTCTGCGCCGTAGCTGTCGGCCAGGATCAGGCCCGTATCCGGCGGCAGCAGATCCGTCGGAAAATCCGGCCCGACGGCCCAGAAGAACCGGTCCGCCCATTCCAGATAGCCGTCCCACTTGCCGTCGGAGGTATAGTCGGTGCGGCTGGACTTGCACTCGACCACCCAGATCTCGCCCTTGCGCCCAACCGCCATCACGTCGACGCGAAGCCCGCCGGCCAGCGTCACCTCTTCGGCGCAGGCGAAGTCGTGCTCGCCCGCCAAGGCGCGGCAGACGCCGCGGGCAAGAGACTGGCCCGGGGTCAGCGGGGCGGAGGCGTGATCGTCCGGCATGGGGACAGAATGAACGAAAAGTGAACATTGGGCAAGGGCGCGGGATCCCGCGCGAGCGTCGCAGCAGTCTTTCGCGCTCTGTCAGCCACCGCTTCGCGCGCCGCCGGCGCACTGCTTGGCAGCGCCCCCTTGCCGCTGCGCCTTGGCGCCCCTACCTTCGGCGCTGGCGGATCTGTTCTTCGCGTGATGGGGTCATATTCCGGTGGCCTTAAGCAACTCCGAGGGAGCTGGCTCTGTGCGGATCCTGGTCCGTTTACCTAGCGCCCACCTGTATATACAGGTCCTCGGGAATGCATCGCCCCGACGGTCGCTACGGTCCCCGCCGCTTGTAGGAAGGCCCGCTCCCCGATGGTGGAGCGGGCCTTCCTGTACAACCTGGAAGCCGGATGGCGTCAGCCCTTGTGCCGACGTACCAGGGCAAGCGCGCCCAGCCCGCCGATCGGCAAGTGTCCTGCAGCGGGCAGGGGGATGACTTCGGGCACTCCGACGCGGATCGCAAAGCTGTCGACCGGCACGCGTTCGGGTCCAAAGCTGAGATCGCGTGCGGTCAAGTCGGTGGTCGCGATCTCGATCAGGGTTTCGACGAACTCGGTGCCAGCCGTCGGCCTCATCGACGCGGCTTCTTCGTTCCGAAAGTGTCACCGATCCAAACAGATCAACCGTGCTTTCACCTCTTGGGATGGTGCCGTCCGTCAAGGCGCCGAACGCGATGCCGGGCACTCGTTGGACAGGAAAATCGGCGTCGTACCCGCGTCCAAGGTGCCGTAGAGCCTTTCTCTCGACGTTCCGAACCCCGAAGGTCCGTCTACGATGCATGTCGGCGGATCGACGAACCTGATGCTGACCTATCCGGTTCCCGGTCTGAAGAGATCGGAAGAGTGCAAAAATTGCCCCCAGTTCCGAATGGCAGCAGGACTGACCCCGAGAGCGTCGCCCGCTCGCCGTAGTCACCTTCCGTGAATGTCATGAGCCCAGAGGCCGAGGCCGGAAGCGCGGATGTCAGGGAAAGGGCTGCAGCAAGTGCAG
>JBCDGG010000020.1:0-40423 GCA_038757905.1 Pseudomonadota bacterium
ATCCGTCTGGCCCCGGCTCTCGTTCCCCGGATCGGCGGCCCCCTGTCCCATGCTGCGCGCCGGTCTTGTGGGACGCATCGGCGGGGCCGTTTCCAAGTGCCAGAACGGGCGGCGGCGGTGTGACGCCCGCTGCCCTTGCGGGCGTAGCGAGGCAGGGGCGGTGCGGCTCCCGCAATCCCCGGCGTGTCGCAGGTATCAGACGGCGCCTTTTTGTTAGAGGAGCGAAGCCTGTTGCCGTGGATCGTGCGAGAGACCCGAGAGGTCAAACCTCGCCACATTTGGATCGTAACGGCGCCAGGCCCGCATGGAGGTGAGGCGTTCACGCCGACGCAAATGCCTCAGGCGCGGCATGGACAACTGGTGCGTCCTGGTTTTGCCGGAAGCGGCACGACGCCCCTTTCATTGAGGATCACGAGTGAGGCGGCACCGCTCGCCGACGGCTGCGCCCCGCTGGCGGCGGCTGGGTGCAGGCGGAACTCTCTACTCGGCGGGGTGGTGGAACCCGACGATGAGCTGTCGCAAGCCGAAGGCGGCACCCGCGAAGACGGCCAGAAAGGCCACCGGCGCGCTGTAGGCCAAGACGGAGAAGGCCGAGATTCCCTGCCCCACGCTGCAGCCCACGGCCAGGATGGCACCGGGGCCCATGAGGGCGGCGCCCAGGATCTGACGGCGGAGCTCGCGCGGGTCGTCGCAGGCTTCCCACCGGAAATGGCCCTTTGAGTACGAGCCGATTGCGGCGCCCAGAACCACGCCCACCACCGAGCCCACGCTGAAGGACAGTGTGTTTCCCGACGCCGTCATGGCGTAGTAGATCGTATCCCCGATGGGGGCGATGAAGGCGTGCGTTTCGATGGGTTCCGCCCCGAAACCATGCGTCGAGACCCAGTAGGTTCCAACCCAGCCCGATGCCACAGCGAGGCCGACGGCGGCGCCCCACAGCAGATAGCCGGCGTCGCGCCACATCTCCCGCCGCCACATCGCCAGGGCAAGGATGCCCCCGCCAATCGCAAGGCCTGTCAGAAGCGGCGGAACGCCGAAGGTCTGGAACAGCTGGGAGAAGCCCTGCGGCGTCTCGGCGCCGGTTTCGGCCGGAAACAGCCAGACCCGCGCATGGGCCAGGGGGCCCGACATCACGAAATAGGCCGACAGCCCCGCGATGATCACGATCACGAAGGAGCGCAGGTCGCCGCCGCCGAGGCGCGCCAGCGCCCCGTAGCCGCAATTGCCGCTGAGGGCCATGCCATAGCCGAACATGAGCCCCCCGATGATTGTCGCAAACGGGTTCCAGACCCGGTCGAGATAGGCGGTCTCTGCCCCGCTCATCAGGCCGAAGGCAATGGCCAGATGCACGGCGATCACGGCGACACCGATGGCGACCCCCCACATGCGCAGCCGCCGGTCGTCGGCGCCATAGAGAACGTCCTCAATCGCGCCGAGGGTGCAGAACCGCCCGATCCGCGCCGCCAGTCCGAGAACGATGCCCCCGAACACGCCGATCAACGCGGCGGTGTTCGCCTCCCCAAGCATCTCCAGCATTCGTGGTCTCCCTCCCCCGACCGCTGGAACAGCGCGCGGTCAGGTCTCCCTGCAGAACAGGTCGTATACCACTTCCATGATTTTGGTGGGCCTGTCGTCTGTCAAGGAGTAGTAGATGGCCTTACCGTCGCGCCTGGGCGTGACGAGACCCTCCAGGCGCAACCGCGTCAGCTGCTGGGACACGGCCGCCTGCCGGGCCGACAGAAGCTCCTCCAACTCGGTCACGGATTTCTCGCCCGACGCCAGATGACACAGGATCATCAGGCGCCCCTCGTGGCTGATCGCTTTCAGAAAGTTCGAGGCACGCTGCGCGTTCCGCATCATCTTGTCCATGTCTTCGGCGCACATGTCTGCGTCGAAGACCGGGAGGCGCGGAGGCGGCGGCTCGTCCAATCTGTCTTCAGGGATTGTCACATGAGCTGTCATAATTGGCTACCTCGGTTTGTCCAAGGAAATACCGGCATCGGTCATCATTATGCCGAGAAGCCCCCAGAAGAAGTCTTCCCCCGGATACCCTTCGATCCGGCCGAGTTCGCGGCCATCGTCCACCAGTATGAATGTCGGCGTGAAACGCACGCTGCGGTCGAACTCCACATCCGGGGTGTCGCGTCTGAGATCGTAGCGCACCAGCGGTGCGGCATCGCCTTCGGCCGTCTTGGGATAGATCGGGGCGATCTCCTTGTTCCAGCGCGCGCACCACATGCACCCCGCCTCCTCGGCCATCAGCAGGATGGTTTCGGCCCGCAGCGCGGCGGGCGCGATCATCAGGGCGGCGATCAGGAGCGGCTTGAGCACGTCGGTTCGTCCTCGATTGACCGGATTTCACATTCCATCATAATCTAATTTGTGAATGTCTCAAGGCAAGGAAACCCCGGAACGTGTTCGAAGTCACTTATTTCGGCGCCCTGCTGGCGGGACTGCTGTCTTTTCTGTCACCCTGCATTCTGCCGATCGTGCCGTTCTACCTCAGCTACCTCGGCGGCGTTGGGATGTCGCAGGTCGCCGCCGGAGTAGAGGTTTCGGCCGAGGTGCGGCTGAGGTCGTTTCTGGCGGCCTCTTGTTTCGCTCTCGGGGTGATCACGGTCTTTGTGGGGCTGGGAGCGACGGCCACCGTCTTTGGGGCTTTGGTGCGGGATTACTTCGATATCCTGCGCTGGGTGGCGGCTGCGATCATCATCGCCATGGGGCTTCACTTCCTCGGATTGGTGCGCATCGGCGTGCTCTACCGGCAACTCCGAGCCGAACCGGGGGACGCGGCGCCCGGCGGCTTTTTGGGGGCCTATGTGATCGGCCTTGCGTTTGCGTTCGGCTGGACGCCCTGCGTCGGCCCGGTGCTGGCCACGATCCTGTTCACCGCCGCGGGGCAGGAGACCGCGCGCCAAGGCGCGGTGCTGCTCTTCACCTACGGATTGGGCATGACGCTGCCCTTCATCGCCGCCGCCCTGTTCATCGGGCCGTTCATGGCCTGGATGGCGCGGTTCCGGCGGCATCTCGGCACCATGGAAAAGCTGATGGGGGCGTTCCTCGTGCTCTTCGGCGTCCTGATTGCCACCAACACCGTCAACATCATCGCTCAATGGATGCTCGTCCACGTGCCGTGGTTCAGCACCATCGGGTGACGCATAGGGAGAAGACCCATGACACGTATCCTACTGGCATGCTGCGCCCTGATCGTCGCGACATGGGCTCAGGCGGCGGAGCTTGGCGACGACGGTCTGCACAAGGCGCCGTGGATGCGCGACACCTTCAAGGACCTCGGTGAGGACCTGTCCGAGGCCCGCGACGACGGCAAGCGCCTGATGATCCTCATCGAGCAGCGCGGCTGCATCTACTGCAAGAAGATGCACGAGGAGGTCTTCGTCGTGCCGGAGATCGGCGCCTTCATCGAAGAGCATTTCTTCGTCGTCCAGATCAACATGTTCGGCGATGTCGAGGTCACCGACTTTGACGGAACGACCCTGCCCGAGAAGGAGATGGTGCGCCGTTGGGGTGTCCTCTTCACCCCGAACATCCTGTTTCTGCCCGATGCGGTCGAGGACGGCCAGACGGCGGCGGCGGCCAGCGTGGCGCAAATGCCCGGCGCTTTCGGGCGGTGGACGACGTTCAATATGCTCAACTGGATCGTCGAGCGCGGCTACGAGGGCGAGGAGCCGTTTCAGAAGTACCACGCGCGCAAGTTCGCGGAGCAGCAAGGCGGCTAGAACGGCTGCTTTGTCAGAAGGTTGCGGAAAATGCTGCACCTGCAAACAAATACAAAAATTCAAGTAGTTGAATTTGTTATTGCGTGACTCGGAATGTGTGCAGTAGTGTACGAGGAGCAAAGGCGCCGCCAGATCGGTACGGGGAGGAAGAAATGAAGCAAATACTAGCGCTTGCGGCCGTGGGAGCCTTCGCAGCCCCTCTTGCATGGGCCGAGGTTGTCGCGCCGTCGGATGTCGTATTTGTGGAGGGCGCCGTCGAAACCTCGCTGTCGGGAACGCCGGGCGACCCCGACAGGGGCGCCGTGCTGATGAACAAGGGCGCGGGCAACTGCATCGCGTGCCATGCCGTCGAGGCCCTCGCAGAACTGCCGTTTCACGGCGAGGTCGGCCCGCCGCTCGACGGTGCGGCGGATCGCTGGAGCACCGCCGAACTGCGCGGCATCGTCGCGAACGCGAAGGTCATGTTCGAAGGCTCCATGATGCCGTCATTCTACCGGACGGAGGGCTTCTTCCGGCTCGGCGACGCCTATACCGGCAAGGCCGCGACGGGCGAAGCCCAGCCGCTTCTCACCGCGCAGGAGGTGGAGGACGTCGTTTCCTTCCTGCAGACGCTGACCTTCGAATAACCGCATCACGACTTGATTTTGGAGAGCACCATGGAACTTACGCGACGCAAAGCGCTGGCCCTCGGCTCGGGCGCCCTCGCGGCCTACGGGGTCGGTATCCTTCCGGCCGTGGCTTCCCTTGCCGACGATGAGATTGCCAAGGTCACCGGTGGCGCCGAGGCGGCCGCCGGCGAGCTGACCGTGACCGCGCCGGAGATCGCCGAGAACGGCAATACCGTGCCGATCGAAATCTCGGCGCCCGGGGCGGTGATGGTCGCCATCTTCGCCGACGGCAACCCGACGCCGAATGTGGCCACCTTCAAGTTCGGCCCGCTGAACCCGACGCGGATGGCGGCCACCCGGATCCGGCTCGCCTCGACGCAGAACGTCATCGCCATCGCGCAGATGGAAGACGGCTCGTTCCAGCGCGCGCAGGCGGAAGTGAAAGTCACCATCGGCGGCTGCGGCGGCTGAGCCCAGGAACGAGGAGAGAGAAGATGGCAGACAACGTAAAGCCCCGCGTCCGCGTCCCGAAATCGGCTTCCGCAGGCGAAACCATCACCATCAAGACCCTGATCAGTCACACGATGGAAAGCGGCCAGCGCAAGGACAAGGAAGGCAACTTGATCCCGCGTTCGATCATCAACCGCTTCGTGGTCGACTTCAACGGCGAGAACGTGATCGACGTCACGCTCGAGCCGGCGATTTCCACCAACCCTTACTTCCAGTTCGATGCCACCGTGCCGGAAACGGGTGAGTTCACCTTCACTTGGTATGACGACGACGGCTCGGTCTACACGGAGAGCAAATCAATCGACGTGGCCTGAACTGGCGTCGAGGGGAGGAACTAATGAAGAACAAGACAGCCAAGGGCCTCGCGCTTGTCGTGGCCTGCGCCATCCCGGTCTTGTCATACGCTCAGGATGACAACGTCCTAAACATCGAGGGCGAGGTCATGATCACCGAGACGGCCGCGCCGGCGCATCTCGATGGCCTGAGGACGATCTATTCCGGCTGGCGCTTCCGCACGCCGGAAACGCAAGCCCTGCAGATGGACGATTTCGAGAATCCGGCGATGATCTTCGTGGATCAGGCGCTCGATCTCTTCGAAGCCGTCGACGGAACGGAGGGCAAGTCCTGCGCGTCCTGCCATGCGGGGCCCGAGGAGTTTGCCGGGCTCACGGCGACCATGCCCAAAGTGATCGGCGGCAAGCTGACCACGATGGAAGACCTGCTGAACGGGCATCGTGTCGAGGTGATGGGAGCCGAGCCATGGAAGTGGTCGAGCGCCGACATGCAGGCGATGATCGCCCTGATCGGTCTGCAATCGCGCGGCATGCCGATGAACGTCGCCGTGGATGGCGCGGCCGAGCCCTTCTATGAGCTGGGCAAGGAAATGTACTACACCCGGTACGGCCAGCTTGAGTTGTCTTGCGCCAATTGCCACGAGAACAGCTACGGCATGATGATCCGCGCCGATCATCTCAGTCAGGGGCAGGTCAACGGCTTTCCGACCTACCGCCTGAAGCAGGCCAAGCTGATCTCGCGGCACAACCGCTTTCGGGGCTGCATCCGCGACACCCGCGCCGAGACCTTCGCAGAGGGCTCTGACGAGTTCCGCGCGCTGGAGCTCTATGTGGCAAGCCGCTCCAACGGCCTGTCCGTCGAAACCCCGGCCGTCCGACAGTAACCAAGCAGGGCCCCGTTCGCGCGGGGCCTTCTTTACGCTCATCAAATTCAAACATTCGAATGTGACTTTCGGAGCAGACGATGATCTCGAAACGCGAATTCCTTCAGCTTGGCATGGCCGCCTCGGCCGTGATCGGCGCCTCGGGCTTCGGAAACTGGGCGCGGCTCGGCGCCCAGCAGGCGCTGACCCAGGACCAACTGCTGGAGTTTGAGACCTTCGGCAATGTCTCTCTGATCCACATCACCGACATCCACGGCCAGCTTGCACCGCTCTACTTCCGCGAACCCTCGATCAATCTGGGGGTCGGCGAGAACAAAGGCGCGGTGCCCCACATCACCGGCGCCGAGTTTCGCAGGCTCTACGGGATCGAGGATGGCAGCCCCTCTCACTACGCCCTGTCCTCGGGGGATTTCTCGGCGCTGGCGCAGGCCTATGGCCGCGTCGGCGGGCTCGACCGTGTCGCGACCGTCATCAAGGCGATCCGCGCCGACCGGCCGGATGCGCTGCTGCTCGACGGCGGCGATACCTGGCACGGCTCCTACACGTGTCTGAAGACGAACGCGCAGGACATGGTGAACGTCATGAACGCGCTGGCGCCCGACGCGATGACCTTCCATTGGGAGTTCACGCTGGGCAGCGACCGCGTGGCCGAGCTTGTGGAGGGGCTTCCCTTCGCGGCGCTGGGCCAGAACATCTTCGACGCAGAATGGGACGAGCCGGCGGAGCTGTTCCCGCCCTACAAGATGTTCGAACGGGGCGGCACCAAGATCGCCGTGATCGGCCAGGCCTTTCCCTACATGCCGATCGCCAATCCGCGCTGGATGTTCCCCGAGTACTCGTTCGGCATCCGCGACGAGAACATGGCCGCCATGGTCGAGGAAGTGCGCGCCGCCGGTGCCGAATGCGTTGTCGTGCTCAGCCACAACGGCTTCGACGTCGACAAGAAAATGGCGCGCGTCGTGCCGGGGATCGACGTCATCCTGTCGGGCCACACCCATGACGCGCTGCCCGAGCCGGCGCTGATCGGAGAGACGATCCTCGTGCCCTCCGGGTCCAACGGAAAGTTCGTCAGCCGGGTCGACCTCGATATCCGCGACGGCCAGATGATGGGGTATCGCACCAAGCTTATCCCGATCTTTGCCGATGTGATCGAACCGGATCCGGAGGTGGCATCCCTCATCGAAGCGGAGCGTGCCCCCTACCTCGCCGAGATGCGCGAGGTGATCGGGCAGACGGACAGCCTGCTTTACCGCCGCGGCAACTTCAACGGCACGTGGGACGATCTGATCTGCGACGCGCTCCTGAGCGAGCGGGACGCCGAGATCGCGTTGAGCCCCGGCGTGCGCTGGGGGCCGACGCTGATCCCCGGGCAGGACATCACCCGCGAGGACATCTTCGGCGTTACCTCGATGAGCTACGGTCAGGCCTACCGGACCGAGATGACGGGCGAGTTCCTGAAGGTGGTCCTGGAGGATGTGGCCGACAACATCTTCAATCCCGACCCGTACTACCAGCAGGGCGGCGACATGGTTCGCACCGGCGGGCTGGGCTACCGCATCGACGTGACCGCGCCGCAGGGCCAGCGGATCAGCAACATGACGCTTCTGTCGACGGGCGCGCCGATCGACCCCGCGCGCTCCTACGTCGTGGCCGGATGGGCCAGCGTGAACGAGGGAACCGAGGGGCCCGCGATCTGGGACGTTGTCGAAGCCCATGTAGCCAAGCTCGGAACCGTGACTGTTGCGCCGAACACCAGCGTCGACGTTGTCGGCGTTTGACCGAAAACAGGAGACCTTCGACATGGATGAGATGTTCAAACCGTCGCGCCGGGCCTTCCTGAGAGGGGGCGCCGCCGTGGCCGCCGGTTCCGTTGCCGGGGCGGCGTCGGCATCGGGGCCCGACCCGCTCATCACCGAGCTGCAGGATTGGGCAACCTACACCGGGGCCGGGGTCGACGAGACACCCTATGGCCTGCCGATCCGGTTCGAGGCCGATGTCGTGCGACGCAACGTGGAGTGGCTGACGGCTTCGCCCATCTCTTCGATCAACTTCACGCCGATCCATGCACTGGACGGCACGATCACGCCGCAGGGATGCGCCTTCGAGCGGCACCATTCCGGCGCGATCGAGCTGGCCAAGGAAGATTACCGGCTGATGATCAACGGCTTGGTCGATGCGCCGCTGGTGTTTTCCTACGACGACATCGAACGCTTCCCGCGGGAGAACCACGTCTACTTTTGCGAATGCGCGGCGAATACCGGGATGGAATGGGCCGGGGCCCAGCTCAACGGCGTGCAGTTCACCCACGGGATGATCCACAACATGGAGTATACCGGGGTGCCGCTGCGCACGCTTCTGAACGAGGCGGGCCTCGGAGCGGCGGGTGATCTGTCTGACAAGTGGGTCTATGTCGAGGGCGCGGACGCCTCGTCGAACGGGCGCTCGATCCCCATGGAGAAGGCCCTCGACGACGTGCTCGTCGCATTCAAGGCCAATGGCGAAGCGCTGCGCATGGAGCATGGCTACCCCGTCCGCCTCGTCGTTCCCGGATGGGAAGGCAACATGTGGGTGAAGTGGCTGCGCCGGATCGAGGTCGTGGACCGCGCCGTGGAGAGCCGCGAGGAAACCTCGAAATACACCGACGTCTACGAGGACGGAACGGCGAGGAAGTGGACCTGGGTGATGGATGCCAAATCGGTCATCACCTCCCCCAGCCCGCAGAGCCCAATCACTCACGGCACCGGGCCGCTCGTGATTTCCGGATTGGCCTGGTCCGGCCACGGAAAGATCACCCGCGTGGACGTATCGCGCGATGGCGGCATCACATGGCAGACCGCGCGCCTCGGCAGGCAGGGCGATACCAAGGCGCTGACCCGCTTCTACCTGGACGTGGAGTGGGACGGCGCACCCATGCTCCTGCAGTCGCGCGCCATGGACGAGACCGGCTACGTCCAGCCGACGAAGGACCAGCTGCGCGAGATGCGGGGCGAGAATGCCGTTTATCACAACAACTGCATTCAGACCTGGTTCGTGAACGCCGAAGGGATCGCCGAGAATGTCGAAGTCTCTTAACCTCTTTCTTCCCGTTTTTGGGTTCATCGCTCTGGGGCTCGGCGTCGCCTATGGGGTATCGACCCGGCACTACAAGGCGGAGGTCGCCGAGCTCGCGGAGCGTCAGGCCGCGCGGGCCGCGGAGCAGGCCGAATCCAAGGCGGCCCAGGTTCTGGCGCTCGAAGTCGAGATCGAGCAGGTCCGCGAGGCCGCGCGCGAGGAGGTGCGCCAGGCGGCGTTGACCGGCGCAACGATGACCGAGCCCGCCCCGGCGCGAGAGGGCAAGTTCGGCCTTGGGCGCGCCGCGCATCCGGAAGAGGTCGCCTCCTGGGACGTGGACGTGCTGCCCGACGGACGGGGCCTGCCCGAGGGGAGCGGCGACGTCTGGACCGGCGAGGAGGTGTTCGTCGACCAATGCGCGGCCTGTCACGGCGACTTTGCCGAAGGGGTGGACAACTGGCCGGTCCTGGCCGGCGGCTTCGACACGCTCGCCGACAAGGATCCGGTGAAGACCGTGGGCTCCTACTGGCAGCATCTTTCGACGGTCTGGGACTATGTGAACCGGTCGATGCCCTTCGGAGCGGCGCAGACGCTCAGCGCCGACGAAACCTATGCCATCGTCGCCTACATTCTCTACTCCAACGATCTCGTCGACGACGACTTCGTGCTGACCCACGAGAACTTCGCCGAGGTCGAGATGTACAACACCGACGGCTTCGTCATCGACGACCGGCCGGACCTGGAATACGCCCAGTGGCGGGCGGAGCCTTGCATGGAGAACTGCAAGCAGAGCGTCGAGATCACCATGCGTGCGACCTTCCTAGACGTGACGCCCGACGATGGCGGCGAGTCCGTGATGAACCATGGCGGCACGGAGGACACGCCGGTGTTCTCCGCTGCGGCAACGGATGCCGACACTGCGGCGGACGCGGCCGCCGGCGGCGTCGATCCGGAGCTGGTGGCGGCCGGCGAGAAGGTCTTCCGGCGGTGCTCGTCCTGCCATGCGGTGGGGGCGAATGCGCGCAACAAGTCCGGCCCGCAGCTGAACGGCCTGTTCGGGCGCACCATGGGGTCGGTGGACGGCTTCGGCTACTCCAGCGTGTTCAAGGACGCTCTGGCCGCAGGCCGCGTGTGGGACGAAGCCGTTTTGGCAGAGTTTCTGGCCGATCCCAAGGGCTACATGGCCGGAACCAAGATGTCCTTTGCGGGCCTCAAGACAGACGAAGACCAATCGGCCCTGGCGGCCTACCTCAAGTCGTTTGCGGAGTAGGGGTGGTGGCTTCTCGCGCGCAGGCACTTCTTCTGGCAGCGACGGTCGGCGTGGCGGGCGGTGCGACGGCCGGCGGTGCGGCTGCGCAGGGCCTTGGCGATCCCGATGCCGGTGAGGAAGTGTTTGCCCAGTGCAAGAGCTGCCACCAGGTAGGTGAGGGCGCCAAGAACCGGATCGGCCCGCATCTGAACGGCCTCTTCGGGCGCCGCGCCGCGGGGTTGGAGGGCTATCGCTACTCTCCCAGCCTCGCCCGGGCGGGGACCAACGGAGTGGAATGGCACGCCGATACGCTGCACGGCTACCTTGAGAACCCGAGAGCATTCGCGAGCGGCACGCGGATGAGCTTCCGCGGCCTGAAGGACGAAAAAGACCGGGCCGATGTGATCGCCTACCTGCGCGGCTACTCCGATGCGCCGATCGACATTCCGGAGGCAGATCCGACGGCCACGGGCACCGATCACGACGTCGACCCCGAGATCCTCGCGATCGTCGGAGACCCGGAATACGGCGAGTATCTGAGCGGCGAGTGCACCTCGTGCCATCAGGCGGATGGAAGCGCCAACGGGATCCCTTCGATCACCTTCTGGCCGGAGGAGGACTTCGTCGTGGCCATGTATGCCTACAAGAACAAGCAACGCCCCCACCCAGTGATGCAGATGATCGCCGGACGCCTGAACGAAGAGGAGATTGCGGCGCTGGCGGCGTACTTCAGAACAATCGACGATTGAGAACCAGGACAGGGAGGAGACCAGTCATGACGCTCAACAGAAGAACGTTTATCGGAACCACAGTAGTGGCGAGCGCCGCACTTGCGGCGCCCATGATCCGCGCCCAGGGCGCCGCACGCGTCGTCGTCGTTGGTGGCGGCGCGGGAGGCGCGACGGCCGCGCGCTACATCGCCAAGGACAGCGACGGCGCCATCGACGTCACGCTGATCGAGCCGACGCGGACGTATTACACCTGCTTCTTTTCCAATCTCTATCTCGGCGGGTTCAAGAACATCGCGGATATCGGCCACAGCTATGGCGGGCTCGCCGCGAACGGCGTCAATGTCGTGCACGACTGGGCAATCGGGGTGGACCGGGACGCCAAGACGGTAGCGCTGGCCGGTGGCCACACGGTTGCCTACGACAAGCTGATCCTCAGCCCCGGGATCGATTTCGTCGACGGCTCCGTGCCGGGCTGGGACATCGGCGCGCAGAACGCCATGCCCCATGCCTACAAGGCGGGATCGCAATCCGAACTGCTGAAAGCGCAGCTTGCCGCGATGCCAGAGGGGGGCACCTTCGCGATGGTCGCGCCGCCGAACCCCTACCGCTGCCCGCCCGGGCCCTATGAGCGGGTGTCGATGGTGGCGCACTTCCTCAAGGCCAACAATCCCACGGCGAAGATCCTGATCGCCGACCCCAAGGAGAAGTTCTCGAAGCAGGGTCTCTTCGAAGAAGGCTGGGCCAATCACTATAGCGGCATGATCGACCGGATCGGGCCCGAGTTCGGGGCCGAAAACATCGAGGTCGATCCCGTGGCCATGACGCTGACGATCGACGGCTCGGTGGAGAATGTGGATGTCTGCAACGTCATCCCCGCGATGAAGGCCGGCCGCATTGCCGAACTGGCCGGCGTGACCGACGGCTACTGGGCGCCCGTGAATGCCGCGGATATGTCCACCAAGGCCGACCCCGACATCTATGTCCTGGGCGATGCGTCCCAGCAGGGCGATATGCCGAAATCGGGCTTCTCTGCCAACAGCCAGGCCAAGGTGTGCGCTAATGCCGTGCGGGGCGCGCTCACCGGCAGCCGCGTCTTCCCGGCCAAATTCGCCAACACCTGCTGGTCGCTGATCGAGACGAACGATGGCGTCAAGGTCGGCGCGACCTACGAGGCGACGGAGGAGAAGATCGCCAAGGTCGACGGGTTCATCTCGCAGACCGGCGAGAGCGCCGAGATCCGCAAGGCCACCTACGAGGAGTCGGAAGGCTGGTACACCGGGATCACGGCCGACATGTTCGGCGCCGCCGTTTGAGTGACACCCAACGGAGCGGGCCGCACCGGCCCGCCCCCCTTTCCGGAGAACGACGATGAAAAGGCTTGTGCTTCCCCTGATCCTGGCTGCGGCCGCTCCCGCGATGGCGGAAGAGGCCATGGTCGTGCCCTTCGACGGCTCCTTCGACGACGCAACCTTTGCCGTCGAAAGCGCCATCGTCAGCAAGGGCCTGGTGATCGACTATGTCAGCCACGTTGGAGAAATGCTCAACCGGACCGGCGCCGATGTGGGCAGCGAAGCCGAGCTCTTCACCGAAGCGGACATCTTCATCTTCTGCTCTGCGGTCGTCTCCCGGCAGGTCATGGAGGCCGACCCGATGAACATCGTCCACTGCCCCTACGGCATCTTCGTCGCGGAATCCTCCGACGGCGTGGTGATCGGGCACCGCGACTATCCCGATGGCGCCATGCAGGCCGTCGAGGATCTGCTGGTCGACATCGTCGCCGAAGCCGTCGGGTCATGATGCACCCCGACGCCTTCTTCGCCCGCCAGCTCACCCGCCTCAAGGAAGAAGGAAACTACCGCAGCTTCGCCGAGATCGAGCGCCACAACGGCGCCTTTCCCAATGCGACGTGCCACAATGGCCCTGGCGCGGTGACGGTCTGGTGCTCGAACGACTACCTTGGAATGGGCCAGCATCCCGACGTGCTGGCCGCCATGCATGACGCGCTCGACCGGGTCGGCGCCGGGGCAGGCGGCACGCGCAATATCTCGGGCACGACGCGCGATCACGTCGCCCTCGAAGCCGAGCTGGCGGATCTTCACGGCAAGGAGGCGGCGCTCCTCTTCACCTCCGGCTACGTGTCGAACTGGGCCGCGCTGGGTACGCTGGCCGCACGCCTGCCCGATTGCGTTGTGCTGTCGGACGCGCTCAACCACGCGTCGATGATCGAGGGCATCCGCCACAGCCGCGCGGACAAGGTGATCTGGAAGCACAACGACCTGGCCGATCTTGAGGCCAAGCTGGCGGCTCTGCCCGCCGACCGGCCCAAGATCATCGCCTTCGAGAGCGTCTATTCGATGGATGGCGATATCGCCCCAATCGCCGAAATCTGCGATCTTGCGGATCGCTACGGCGCGATGACGTATCTGGACGAAGTGCATGCCGTGGGCCTCTACGGTCCGCGCGGTGGCGGCATCGCGGAGCGCGAGGGCCTGATGGACCGTCTGACCGTCATCGAGGGCACTCTCGGAAAGGCGTTTGGCGTGGTTGGGGGCTACATCGCCGCGTCTGCCGACCTATGCGATTTCGTGCGCTCCTTCGCGTCCGGGTTCATCTTCACAACCGCCTTGCCGCCCGCGGTGGCAGCCGGTGCCGCCGCGTCGATCCGGCATCTCAAAAGCTCGGAGGCCGAGCGCCGCGCCCATCGGGCCCGGGTGGCGGAGGTGCGCGAAAGGCTCGATGCCATCGGTCTGCCTCATGTCGAAAACCCAAGCCACATCATTCCGGTGATGGTCGGCGATGCGGCGAAGTGTAAGTACATCTCCGACCGGCTCCTCCAGGAGCACGGGATCTACATTCAGCCGATCAACCACCCGACCGTTCCCAAGGGCACGGAACGGCTGCGGATCACCCCGTCGCCGGTGCATAGCTCGGCCGATACCGACCGGCTGATCGAGGCTCTGGAGGCGCTTTGGACCCAATGCGCCTCGCGCGGCGACCCATGGCGGCGGAGTAGGGCACCCATCGCGCTGGCGTGCGCGTCGCGCGTCAGGCCAGCCGGACCCCGCCGCGATAGCTCATCGCGCGGTGCGTCAGGACCGCGCCAACCCACATCGAGAACACGGCGAGCCACGCGGTGGTCGCGAGGATCGCACCGCCCGACAGCCCCGCGCCCACGGCGCAGCCGCCGGCAAGCATGCTGCCGAACCCCATCAGGACGCCGCCCACGAGGTAGCGTTCCATCGGCGTGTCGGGTTCGAACCGCTGGATGCGCGCCTCGCCCCGGATCATCGCCGCGGCCATCGCGCCGAGGAACACCCCGATGACGAGGCCCATGCCGAAGCCTGCGGGCAGGGCGCGGGCATTGATGAAAGCCATCAGCGTGTCCGTCGACGGGCCCGTGAAGGTCAGAGACTCAACCGCCACGATCTCGAACGAGGCATTCGAGATCGCATAGGTCGCCTGCCACCCGGCATAGACGCACAGGCCGACGACAAGCGCGGCCGCCAGTTCCCACAGGCGCACCCAGTGGCGCAGGCCGAAGGCCAACGCACCGGCAAGGCAGATGAACGCCCCCAGCACCACAACCCCGTTCCCGAGGCCGAGGGTCACCCCGAGGCTGCGTGTCGCGCCGCCCGGCACCGTCCAGAGGCCCGCGATGGCCTCGCGCGCGGGCGCCAGCACGCCCCGTAGCGACGCCTGCGCCGTCAGCGTCAGGACGAGGCCGGTCACGATGGCGCGCAGGTTGCCGGACGCCGAGAGCACCAGCAGCCGACTCGCGCAGCCCCGCGCCAGAACCATGCCCGCCCCGAACATCAGGCCGCCGACGATCGCGCCGGAGAGCGATCCCGTCGCCGCAAGCTGCCGGGCGCTGCCGACTTCCAGCACGCCCGCGGCCGAGGCGAGCTGCACACTCAGCAGCGCCCCGAAGAAGGCGACGAGCCAGATGGAGAGGCGCGCGCCCGCGGCACCGTCGGCGACCTCGACCGTCGCGGCGCGCAGACAGAAGCGGGAGGCATAGGCCGCCGCCCCGAAGCACAGGCCGATGAGCCCGCCGGCCAGCACCAGAAGGGTCCCTTCGCCCAGATACTCTACGAGGTCTTCCATCTTCGGGGGCCTCTTCGGTGTGTCTTCTCCTGTGCCGCATCGGGCGCGGGCTGGCGTTGACGTGGGTCAAACCGCCCAGGGCGCTACTATTCCCACTCCATCTGCTCGTAGACCCGTCCGGCGTTCTTCGTGGCAAGCTCTTCGAACGTGTCCAGATGCGCGAACGGTGATTGGTCGACGTAGTAGGCGCCGGCAAGGTCGCCGCCCTCCTCGAGATGCGCCGCGATCTGTGCCCGCAGAAAGACCAGGTAGTCGCGGGTATAGCGCCGCACCTGATCCATGTTCGTGGGGTGGCCGTGGCCCGGGATGACATAGGTCGCCCCAAGCGCTTCGAACCCGGTCTCCCACGTCTCGATCCAGTCTCTGACGATCGTGTCTTCGAAGATCGGGGGCATGCGCTCGTGAAAGGCCATGTCGCCAGCGATCACGAGGCTTTGGTCCGGCAGCCAGACTTGGGTGTCGCCCGGCCCGTGGGCCGGGCCCAGATGCAGGACCTCGATCCGAAACTGCCCCATCTCCACGATGTGTCTGTCATCGAACGTCTCCGTCGGCATCGCGACGGACGTTCCTTCGGCTTTGTCGCGATTGTATCCGATCATGCCTTCGAGGATTCTATGGCCCTTGGTCTCGATCTCATGCGCGGCGTCGACATGGGCGAGGATCGGCACCCCCTGCTCGGCCCAGTATGAGTTGCCGAGCATCGCGTGGCCCTGGCCGTTTTCGTTGATGACAAGGCGGACGGGTTCGTCGGTGATGGCGCGGATCTCCGCATGGAGCGCTTCCGCGAGGATGGCGGCCGCGCCGCCGTTGATCACCACCACCCCGTCTCCGGTCACGATGAAGCTCAGGTTGTTGTTGTGACCGGAATTCTCGTAGGTCGGCGGCGCGGTCGCCCCAATGGCCGACCAGACATACGGGATCACCTCGACCGGCTTCGAGTAAAGCGGCGATCCTGGGTATTGATCGGGGATGTCTTCATCGGCCATGGCCGGGCCGGGCAGGGCGACGATAACGGCTGCCAGCATCGTGCGCATCATTGTGCTTCCTCCTCAAATCGGAACCCGTCCCCGTCTTGCACCGCGCGTCCGATGCCGCCGCCGGGCAGGTGAAAGCCGATCACGCGGAGATCCTCTGTGGAAGTCAGGCGGTCGAGCAGCATGCGCCGGGTGGCCACGGCCCTCGGCGGATCCTGATCCGAGCCGCTTTCCCAGCCGGGTTTCGCGAAGGCGGCATGATGGTTGCCGATGGCGTCGCCCACGACGAGCGCCGCCTCGGCGCCGTGCCGGATCTCGAACGCCACGTGCCCGGGCGTGTGGCCGGGTGTGAGTAGGGCGGCAATGCCGGGCAGGATTTCCTCGCCGTCGTCAAAGAGGATGACGGCGTCTTCGATCCGTTCCATCCGCCGTTTGGCCCCGACGGCGAAGGCGGCCCGCGCCGCGCCGATCCGGTCGACCGTCTCGGGGTTCCACCAATAGTCCCATTCCGCGCGACCCATCCGATAGGTGGCCTCGCTGAACACCAGCTCGTCGAAATCATCGATCAGGCCCCAGATATGATCGGGGTGGGCGTGGGTGAAGACGATGTCGGTCACGTCCTGTGGCGTGAGGCCCAGCGCGTCGAGGCCGTCGACGATGGCGCCGGCGCTGGGCATGAAATCCGGCCCGGAGCCGACATCGAACAGGACGGTACGGTCGCCGTTCCGATAGAGGGCCAGATTGCATTCCGGCGTCAGTTGCTCCCGGTCCAGATCGAACCTGTCGAGCAGGGCGGGCAGCTCGTCGGGCGACATCGGTGAGAACACAAGGTCGCCGGGGAGCGTCAGAAAGCCATCGCTGACGGTGGTCAGGGTCGCGGGGCCAAGCGCGATCTCGGCCAGGGCGTGGCGGGGTAGAAGCGGCGAGGCTGCGAACGCGCCGGCACCGGCCATCCACCTTCGTCTGGTCATCTGCATCAAGCGCCCTCCCCCCTTGTGGCTTGAGTAAATTCAAATATATGAATATGAAAAGATGGGGGCGGTTGCAACACTCTCTTGCGTCCGGGCAGAGGCGTCCGACCGTGTCATCTGCCAGCGCAAGGGCCCGGACAGAGCAGAGCCGGGATACCGCGGCATGCGCTTCGGATGTCGCTTTGAACGAAGGACCTTCAGGAACAGAAAGGGCCGCCCGTGTGCCGCTCCTTCCGGCGCGGGCCGGGGCGGTGCTCACCCCTCGGCGCCATGTCTTTGGCGCGGCCCGCACACCCCGCAAGGCGCCGCCTCTTTGGTATGCAGAAAGCGCGCAAGGTCTCTGGGACACGCGGTGTCAGTGGTCTATGACCCGAGTGCCTTCAAAGGCCGACACCAGTGGGCCTCGGAGGCCGCAATGCCGCTCAGGTAAGGAATGCAGGACATGGAAGAACCTTGGATCAAGACGTTCAAGGGCCTTGGCTCGCTGCCCGACGACGTTCGCGCCGAACTCGAAGCGGGAAGTCAGATCGTCTCCGTTCCCGCGGGGACACAGGTGTTCGCGCCGGGCCAGTCCGCCGATAACCTGCTCCTCCTGCTTGAGGGGACCGTTCGGGTGCAGCAACGCTCGGAGACCGGGCGGGAAGTGTTCCTGTACCGGGTTCATGCGGGCGAGAGCTGCGTTCTGACGACCGCCTGCATGCTCGCGTTCGAGGATTACTCCGCCGACGGCATCGCGGAAACGAATGTCACCGCCGTCGCCATTCCACGCAAGACGTTCGACGACCTTGTCGCGAAATCCTCCGTTTTTCGGGAGTTTGTGTTCACCGCCTATTCCCGGCGGATCACCGACCTGTTCACGCTGGTCGACGACATCGTGTTTCAGCGGATGGATGTGCGCCTCGCAGCGCGCCTTCTGGAGCTTGCCGGCGCCGACGATGTGGTGCGCGCCACCCATGCCGTGCTGGCGACCGAGCTTGGCACCGCGCGCGAGGTGATCTCCCGAACCCTGTCGGAGTTCCATCGGCGGGGATGGGTGGAGCAAGCCCGGGGCGAGGTGCGCCTGACCGGGCGCGGGGGGCTGGAGCGGCTGGTCAAATCGTCGGGCGTGCACGCCTGACACAGCCCGGTTCGCGCGGCCGGTTCCCTTTGGTGACCAAGTCACCAACGCCTGCCGCCACCCTGTGCCAATGTCTGCCCATCAGATTCCGATGGAGTGAGACATGACAACCAACATGGGAAGACTCGACCGCGGTGGGCGGCTGGCCATCGCCGCAATCCTGCTGGTTCTGGCCTTTGGGACCAACGTCCTCGGCGCCGGCGTTCTGTTTTGGCTGGCGCTGATGGTCGCCGCCATCTTCGCGTTGACCGCGCTTGTGGGCAATTGCCCGCTCTACAGCATCGTCGGCATCAAGACCTGCCAAGACTGCTGATGATCGAGACTGCATTTACGCCGTGGGCATCGCTGACCGGCGGCGTCCTGATCGGGATCTCCGCGACGCTGCTGATGCTGTTTCTCGGCCGTATCATGGGCGCCACGGGGATCCTGACGGGGCTCTTCCAGCCGCTGTCCACTCAGGATTTCGCATGGCGCGCGGTGCTGCTTGCCGGCATGGTCACGGGCCCCGCAATCGTCTGGCTGGCTTCGGGCGAGATGCCCGAGGTGGAGGTGCCTATCTCTACCGCTGCCATGCTGATCGGCGGGCTGATCGTGGGCGTCGGCGTGACGTTCGGGTCCGGGTGCACGTCCGGCCACGGTGTGTGCGGGATGGCCCGTCTGACGCCACGCTCCATCTTCGCCACGCTGACCTTCATGGTCTTCACCTTCGCCACGGTCTTCGTGGTTCGCCACGTGATCGGAGCCTGAGACGCATGAAGTGGATCGTAATCTACCTGATCGGCGTCGTCTTCGGCGTGGGCATCTCGATCTCCGGCATGGCCAATCCGGCCAAAGTTCTGAATTTCTTCGACATCGCAGGCGTCTGGGACCCGTCTCTGATCTTTGTCATGGGCGGGGCGCTTGTGACGACGTTCATCGGCTACAAGCTGGTCTTCGGCCGCGCCGCGCCGGTCTTCGAGAGCCGTTTCAACGTGCCGACCGCACGAAGCATTGACGCGAAGCTCGTGGGAGGGTCGGCTGTCTTCGGAATTGGCTGGGGTATCTCCGGGTTCTGCCCCGGGGGCGCCCTGCCGGCCCTCGGGACAGGGCGGTGGGAGGTGTTCGCCTTCACCGCGTCCCTCGTGGCGGGGATTCTCCTGGCCAAGTTCATCCAATCCGTTGCGGCGCGGCCCGCGCGCGCAACGCCCTGACCTGTTTCTGGAGGAGACACGCAAGATGACTGCCTATCCCGTCAACTCAGACATCAAGCCCGGTGTTTCGGCCTTCTTCGACGAGGCGACCAATACCATCAGCTACATCGTCAAGGATCCCACGTCGGACGCCTGCGCCATCGTCGATAGCGTGATGGATATCGACTATGCCGCCGGGCGGATCACCTTCGATCATGCCGACGAACTGATCCGCCAGATCGAGGCGCAGGGCCTGAAACTGGAGTGGATCATCGAGACCCACGTCCATGCCGATCACCTCAGCGCGGCCCCCTACATTCAGGAGCGGCTGGGGGGAAAGATCGGCGTCGGCTCCAAGATCACCGTGGTGCAGGACGTCTTTGGAAAGGTCTTCAACGAGGGTACCGAGTTTCAGCGCGACGGCAGCCAGTTCGATGCGCTGTTCGAGGACGGCGACACTTACATGATCGGCAATATGCAGGCTTTCGCAATGTATACGCCCGGCCATACGCCCGCCTGTATGGTGCATGTGATGGGCGATGCGGCCTTCGTCGGCGATACGCTGTTCATGCCGGATGGCGGATCGGCCCGGTGCGACTTTCCGGGGGGAAGCGCCGAGGCGCTCTACGATTCGATCATGAAGGTGCTCGCGCTGCCCGATGAGACGCGCCTCTTCATGTGTCACGATTATGGGCCGAACGGGCGCGACATCGCGTGGGAGACCACCGTCAAGGAAGAGAAGGCCCACAACATCCACGTGGGCGGGGGCAAGACCAAGGAGCAGTTCGTGAAGTTCCGCACCGAGCGGGATGCGCAGCTCTCGATGCCCAGGCTCATCATCCCGTCGCTGCAGGTGAACATGCGGGCCGGCGAAGTGCCGACCGATAAAGACGGCAACCCAATGCTCAAGGTGCCGGTGAACACCCTCTGAGCGCTCCAACAGGAGGGACATATGGAACTGAGAAAGATATCGCCCAAGATCACGGTCAGCACGCAGATCACGGCCGAGGACGTTCAGGCGATCGCCGCCGCAGGCTATCGCGCCATCCTCTGCAACCGGCCCGACGGCGAGGGCGCCGACCAGCCGACCTTCGAGGAGATCGAGGCGGCCGCCAAGGCGGCGGGGATCGAGGCGCGATACGTTCCGGTTCAGGCGGGTATGGTCAGGAACGAGGACGTGGCCGCCTTCGGTGCGGCGCTGGATGAACTCCAGCGTCCGCTGCTGGCCTATTGCCGGACAGGGACACGCTCGGCCACGCTCTGGTCGTTCCATGAGTCCAAGAAACGCCCGATGCCCGAGATCCTCGCGGCCGCCAAGGCCGCGGGATACGACATGAACGGCGTTGCGCGCCGGATCGCAAATGGCGGCAAGACGCCAACCGATACGGGCGATGCGCACTACGACGTGGTCATCGTCGGCGCGGGTGCGGGCGGTATCTCGGTGGCGGCGAGCCTGAAATCCCGCAAGCCGGGGCTGAACATCGCCGTGATCGATCCGGCGGACATCCACTATTACCAGCCGGGCTGGACCATGGTCGGCGGCGGCATCTTCGATCCCCAGACCACCGCCAAGACCATGGGCAGCCTCATCCCGAAGGGTGTCCATTGGATCAAGTCCGCGGTCGCCGCCTTCGAGCCGGAGAACAGCGCGGTCATCCTCGATGGGTGCCGGGTCGTGAAGTACGGCCGCCTTGTTGTGTGCCCCGGCCTCAAGCTCGATTGGGGCAAGGTCGAGGGCCTCGAAGAAACGCTCGGCCGCAACGGCGTGACCTCCAACTACCGCTATGACCTGGCCCCCTACACGTGGCAGCTGGTGCAGGAGATGAAGGAGGGCCGGGCGCTGTTCACCCAGCCGCCCATGCCGATCAAATGCGCGGGCGCACCGCAGAAGGCGATGTATCTCTCCGGCGATGCGTGGTTCAGAAAGGGCGTCCTGAAGGATATCGACATTCAGTTCATGAATGCGGGCGGCGTGCTTTTTGGCGTGAAGGATTACGTTCCCGCGCTGGAGCGGTATGTCGAGAAGTACGGCGCCACGCTCAACTTCTTCCACAACCTTGTCTCGGTCGATGGCCCTGCCAGGAAGGCCGTCTTCGAGGTCAGCACGCCGGACAGCTACCCGACAAACGTCGAGGTCGAGTTCGACATGATGCATGTCTGTCCGCCGCAGATGGCACCGGACTTCATCCGCGTCTCGCCGCTGGCCGATGCCGCGGGGTGGGTCGATGTGGATCAAGCCACGCTGCGCCATATGGCCTACGACAACATCTGGTCGCTCGGCGACGTGATGAACGCGCCAAACGCCAAGACCGCCGCTGCTGCACGCAAGCAGGCCCCGACCGTCGCCGACAACATCGTGGCCGATATCGCCGGGCGTTCGGCGGTGGCTCAGTACGACGGGTATGGATCCTGTCCGCTGACCGTTGAACGCGGCAAGATCGTTCTGGCCGAGTTCGGGTATGGCGGCGCGCTGAAGCCCAGTTTCCCCACCTTCCTGCTCGACGGCACAAAGCCGACCCGGGCCGCGTGGCTGCTGAAGGAAACCCTGCTGCCGCCTATCTACTGGAAGGCCATGCTGCGCGGGAAGGAGTGGATGGCCAAGCCCGAACGCGTGAAGGTCGCTGCCGAGTAGGCCGCGCGCCCCTGCAACGCGTGACATCCACGCACGCTCGATAGACGGCGGGCGGAACCGGGGGTTCCGTCCGCCCTTCTTCCGGATCGTCCGATGCTCGACCAACTCCGCCGCTATGTTCCCGTGCTCGACTGGGGGCGCACCTATAACCGCACGGCCTTGTCGAACGACCTGATCGCGGCCGTGATCGTGACGATCATGCTGATCCCGCAATCGCTGGCCTATGCGCTGCTCGCGGGGCTTCCGCCCGAGGCGGGGATCTACGCCTCGATCGCGCCCATCGTTCTTTATGCGATCTTCGGGACGAGCCGGGCGCTCGCGGTCGGCCCCGTGGCCGTCGTGTCGCTTCTGACGGCCTCTGCCGTCGGTCAGATCGCCGAGCAGGGAACGGCGGGCTACGCCGTGGCCGCGCTGACGCTCGCGTTCCTGTCCGGTGGCTTTCTGCTGCTGATGGGGGTGTTCCGCCTCGGCTTTCTCGCCAACTTCCTCAGCCATCCGGTGATCGCCGGCTTCATCACCGCGTCGGGCATTCTGATCGCGACGAGCCAGCTCAGGCACATTCTGGGTGTCGGCGCAGAGGGGCACACGTTGCCGCAGATGCTCGCCTCGCTCGTCGCGCATCTGCCGGAGACGAACGCGATCACCCTTGCGCTCGGCGCGGCGGCGACGGGCTTTCTCTTCTGGGTGCGGCGCAACCTGAAGCCGGCGCTGGCGCGCCTGGGCGCGTCGGCCCTTCTTGCGGATGTGCTTGCAAAAGCCGGGCCTGTGGCCGCGGTCGTGGGCACCACCGTCGCGGTCTGGGCCCTCGGTCTCGCCGAACGGGGGGTGAAGATCGTGGGTGAGGTGCCCCAGGGCCTGCCGCCGCTGACCCTGCCGGGGTTCGCGCCCGAGCTTCTGAGCGCCCTTCTGATCCCCGCGATCCTGATTTCCGTCATCGGGTTCGTCGAATCCGTGTCCGTGGCGCAGACCCTGGCGGCGAAGAAACGCCAGCGGATCGATCCGGATCAGGAGCTGATCGGCCTGGGCGCGGCCAATCTGGGTGCGGCCTTCACCGGTGGATACCCCGTCACGGGGGGCTTCGCGCGTTCGGTCGTGAACTTCGACGCCGGCGCCGAAACCCCGGCGGCGGGTGCGTTCACGGCCCTGGGGCTTGCCGTCGCCGCCGTCGCGCTCACGCCGCTCGTCTACTACCTGCCCCTCGCGACGCTCGCGGCCACCATCATCGTGGCCGTTCTCAGCCTCGTCGACCTGTCGATCCTGCAGAAGACATGGGCCTATTCCCGCGCGGACTTCGTCGCCGTGGCGGCAACCATCGTCTTGACGCTGGGCCTTGGCGTCGAGGTAGGGGTGGCGTCCGGCGTCCTGCTCTCGGTGCTTCTGCACCTCTACAAGACGTCTCGCCCCCATGTCGCGGAGGTGGGGCTGGTTCCCGGCACCCAGCATTTCCGCAACGTCCTGCGGCACAAGGTCGAAACCGATCCTTCTGTGGTCACCCTGCGTGTGGACGAGAGCCTGTACTTCGTGAATGCCCGGTTCCTGGAGGATCTCGTGCAGAAGCGCGTGACCGATGGCTGCGCCGAGCGCCATGTCGTTTTGATGTTCTCGGCCGTAAACGAGGTCGACTATTCCGCGTTGGAGAGCCTGGAGGCCATCAACCGACGCCTGAAGGACATGGGGATCGGGCTCCATCTGTCCGAGGTGAAAGGGCCTGTGATGGACAGGCTCCGGCGATCGCATTTCATCGACGACCTGAACGGCCGCGTGTACCTGTCCCAATATGACGCGTGGCTCGACCTTTCTGACGCCGCCCGACCTGACGCGGCCGAGTAGCTGCGCATAGGTCCGCCGCTCATCGGTCAGGGATCGCAGGTTGGGGCGTTCGCGTGGGTGGGTGCGCTGCTGTCGGCGGCGCACAGCAGAGCACCGACACCCCTGGGACGCGCACGCCAACATGAGCGTGCGTGGCGTGCATCTACGGCGAGCACTAGCTGACACTCGGGCCAGCGCGGAGAGACCGAGCAACTCCTATTCCGCGTTCCACGGAAGCGGCGTGCAACATGCCGTCATCCTTCGAAACCTAGGGCGGCTGCGGCCAGATGGCGGATCTGGGCCTCGATCTCGGCCTTGGAGGCGCCCGCTAGTGCGTTGACCTGAAAGTTCTTTCTCATCAATGCCATGCCGAACAGGGCCGCCAGCAGCATTGCGGCCCGTTCCTCTGCGCGTGCCCCACCAATCTTCTTCGAAAGAGGGGCAACCAGACCTTGCTGCACCATGTCTTTGATCCGGTCGCCCATCTCCGGGTCGATGATGTTGGCCAGGAGCATGGTGAACGCGTTGGCCTGATCCGCCTCCGGGTCGAACGGGTGCGAAAAGCTCTCGACCGCCGCGCCGAGCAGATCCTGCGGGTCTGCCGCCAAGGCCTCCCAGGGCGGGATCTCCGCCAAGGTGGCTTCAAAGAGGCCTTGCTTGCTTCCGAAGTACCGCGACACCAGCGCGACATCGACACCCGCCGCCTTGGTGATCTGACGCACCGAGACGTTCGAGTACCCGCGCGTCCAGAACAGATTGCGCGCGGAGTCCAGCAGCTTTTCCTTGGTAGGGGTCGATTTGCGCATCGCCGGTGTGGTAGCAACATGCAGCCGCTTGTCAACACTTGTTGACTCTCGCGACGCACCTCTCTATGCCCGAGTCAACGATTGTTGACATCTAGGGAGATCCCCCGTGCCAAACACTGCCCTCATCACCGGCGCTTCCTCTGGAATCGGCTCCGAGTTCGCGCGCTATCACGCAAGGAAGGGGGGAGACCTTGTCGTCGTCGCGCGGCGCAAGGCCCCTCTCGATGCCCTGAAGGCCGAGATCGAAAGCGCCCATTCGGTGTCCGTCACCGTGATCGCGATGGATGTCGGGACGCCCGAACAGGCGACGCAGCTCTTCGAGACGGTCAAGTCCAAGGGAATCGACGTCGATATCCTGATCAACAATGCAGGCTTTGGCGGGCATGGCGCGTTCCTGGAGCGTGACCTTGCCAAGGATCTGGCGATGATCGATCTCAACGTCTCGGCGCTTGTCACGCTGAGCCATCTTGTCGGCAATGACATGAAGGCCCGCGGAGGAGGCAAGATGCTCCAGGTCTCTTCGACGGCGAGCTTCATGCCCGGGCCCTATCAGGCGGTCTACTTCGCCACGAAGGCCTTCGTCACCTCCTTCAGCCAGGCGATCGATCAAGAGATGCGCAAGGACGGAATTACCTCGACGGCGCTTTGCCCCGGCCTCGTCAACACGGAGTTCGTCGCGACGGCCAGCCTCGAAGGCACCGGACTCGCCAATCAGAAGGGCGCCACGCCCGCATCCGTGGCCAAGATCGGCTACGACGCCATGAAGAGGCGCGAACTCATCGCGATCAACGAGGGCCGCCTGTCCTTCCTGCTGAACTGGATCACGCCGCTGATGCCCCGCCGGAGCGTTCTGAACATGGTCGAAGGGATGCAGAAGAAGTAGTCGGACGGGCCCCGGGAAAGTGATGCGGGCCCTGCGGGCGGCCGGCCGCCACGTGCCCGGCGATGTCCGCGTGGTCACGCGCTATGACGGGCTGCGCGCGAGGCAAGAAGATCCGGCGCTGACCGCGATCGACCTGCGTCTCGACGATATCGCGCGGATTGCGACGGAGGCGCTGGCCCATCTGATCGACGGCGTCGGCGTGCCGCAGAGCATCGCGGCGCCAGAACCCCGGCTCGTGGTGCGCGCCTCCACCGGACCGCTGCCGAACGGGTGAGGCGCGGGGACGCCCGGCAGGCCAGCCGTCACGCGGGACGGGCGCCCGCGTGCCTACCGCTTGGTCGTGCCTTGCGGGGCGTGGAGTGTCTTCGGTGGTTGGTCGTCGCGCTCGCGGCGCGCCTCGGTGGATCGTGCAAGCGCCTGATGAAGAATGCGTTTCTCCAACAGGCGAACCGGTGGTGTTTGCCAGGATCGCGGCGCGCGTTGGGCGGGCGGAGGCCCTCTCGCGCTTCTGTCGAGTGGCGGCTTTCCCCCGTTGCCCGCGGACTGCCCGGTCGCGACTGCCAGCCGGGTCGAAGAGGTTGCGGAAAGGCGGGGCCGTCCCTTGTTTGGCGGCTGACGCGCTGGCGCCGACCTCGCCACCTCACGCCGCGTTTGTTGCGATGCACGTGTGCGTCGTTCGACAGCGAACCCCGTCGAACCAAGGCAGTCTTCAGCTCCCTTCAGATGACGCGCAGACGCAGGAGTTGTGCCCTCGTGGCCGACCCATCGGCCACGAGGGCACCTTTCCGACAACAACCTCCGACACGGCCGCGCGTGCCTCCCGTGAGCCGCCGCCTAGGAGCGGCTCGCCGGCGACGCGGGCCTAGTAGTGCACCGACAGCGAATCCAGCGGCTTCTTCAGGGGCGGGGCGAACTTGGTGAGGTCGATCCCTTCCACGGCGGTCTTGTACTCGTCCATGTTCGGCGTTCGGCCGAGGATCGCGGACAGGACGACGACAGGCGTCGAGGCCAGCAGGGATTCCCCGAGCTTGTCCTCGGCGTCCTCCACGACCCGCCCCTTGAACAGGCGCGTGGAGGTTGCAAGAACGGTATCGCCCTTTCCGGCCTTTTCCTGATTGCCCATGCAAAGATTGCACCCGGGTCTTTCGAGGTACAGAATATTCTCATACTCGACACGCGCCGTCTTTTTCGGCGCGTCGTCGTCGAACTCGAACCCCGAATACTTCTGCAATACGGCCCAATCCCCCTCGGCCTTCAACTCGTCGATAATGTTGTAGGTCGGGGCCGCGACGACGAGGGGTGCCTTGAATTGCACATCGCCGTCCTTCTCTTCGAGGTTTCGCAGCATTTGGGCGACGATCTTCACGTCTCCCTTGTGCACCATGCAGGAGCCGACAAAGCCGAGATCCACCTTTTACTCGGCCTTGTAATAGGAGATCGGGCGGATCGTGTCGTGCGTGTAGCGCTTCGAGACATCGGCATTGCTGACGTCGGGATCGGCAATCATGGGCTCGTCGATCCTGTCGAGATCCACGACGACCTCGGCGAAATACCTGGCATTGTCATCCGGGGCCAGGGCCGGTTTCTCGCCCGACCGGACCTCCGCAATGCGCGCGTCCGCCTTGTCGATCAGCCCTTGGAGGACCTGCGCATCGTTGTCCATTCCCTTGTCGATCATGATCTGAATGCGACTCTTGGCGATTTCGAGCGACTGGATCAGAGTCTCGTCCTGCGAAATGCAAATGGAGGCTTTCGCCTTCATCTCGGCGGTCCAATCGGTAAAGGTAAAGGCCTGATCGGCGAGCAGCGTCCCGATGTGAACCTCGATGATCCGGCCCTGGAAGACATTATCGCCGAACTCTTCGAGCATCTGCGCCTGCGTGGCGTGGACGACATCGCGGAAGTCCATGTGATCCGCCATCGTGCCTTTGAAGGTCACTTTCACGGATTCGGGGATCGGCATCGTCGCCTCACCGGTCGCCAGCGCCAGCGCCACCGTTCCGGAATCGGCGCCGAACGCTACGCCCTTTGACATCCTCGTGTGGGAATCCCCGCCGATGATAATGGCCCAGTCATCCACGGTGATATCGTTCAGCACCTTGTGGATCACATCCGTCATCGAATGGTAGACGCCCTTCGGATCCCGGGCCGTGATGAGGCCGAACTTATGCATGAATTTCATAAGCTTCGGCGTGTTGGCCTGGGCCTTGAGATCCCAGACGGAGGCCGTGTGGCAGCCGGACTGATAGGCGCCGTCGACCTTGGGTGAGATCACCGTCGCGGCCATGGATTCCAGTTCCTGCGAGGTCATCAACCCCGTGGTGTCCTGAGAGCCCACGATGTTCACCTTGACCCGGACGTCGGACCCGGCGTGCAGAACGGCCCCCTCCGATACCCCCACGGCGTTTCTGTTGAAGATCTTCTCGACCGCGGTCAGGCCCTGGCCCGCATGCGAGATCTCCTTTGACGGGGCGAAGGCGGATTTCAACTCCTGGCCCAATGTCGATGCGGCAAAAGCCTGAAGCTTCTTGCCGAACACGATGGCATAGGAGCCCCCGGCCTTGATGAACTCCACCTTCTGCGGGGTGAAGGAGGCCGCGACATCCACAAGCTCTTCCTCGCCCGCGTCGTCATAGAGTTTCTTGTCTTTGGTGTTGATGGTCAGAACTGTGCCCGTTTCGACGGAGTATTTCTGCTCGAGGATTGCATTGCCGTCATTATTGAGGATCGGATTGCCCTCACCGTCCAGCTTCTTGACCCAGTTCTTCAGATCGAGGCCAATGCCGCCGGTGACGCCGACGGTCGTCAGGAAGATCGGTGAAATCCCATTCGTGCCGGCCACAATCGGAGCGTAGTTCACGAAGGGAACGTAGGGGCTGGCTTGTTTACCCGTCCACAGCGCCACATTATTGACACCCGACATCCGGGAGGATCCGACCCCCATCGTTCCTTTCTCGGCGATCAGCATGACGCGCTTGTCGGGATGCTGTTTCTGCAACTCCTGGATCTCGGCCTGCGCTTGAGGCGAGATCATGCATTTCCCATGTAATTCCCGATCCGAGCGGGAATGCGCCTGATTGCCAGGGGAAAGCAAATCGGTGGAGATATCGCCTTCGGCGGCGATATAGGTCACCACCTTGATTTCGTCCTCGATCTCCGGAAGTTTTGTGAAGAATTCGGCCCGGGCATAGCTCTCCAGAATGCCCTTGGCGATCTCATTGCCGTCCCGATATGCGGCTTCGAGCCGATCTGTATCGGCCTCGTAGAGAAAGACCTGCGTTTTCAGAACGTCCGCCGCTGCCTCTGCATTTGGCACGTCCTCTCCAAGCGCAAGATCGAGGAGGACTTCGACCGAAGGCCCCCCCTTCATGTGCGACAAGAGTTCGAAGGCGAAGGGGCGGGGGATCTCCTCGACGACCGCATCCCCAAGGATGATCTCCTTGAGGAACATGGCCTTCTCCCGGGCCGCGCTCGTCGTGCCGGGCAGGGTGTTGTAGATGAAGAACTTAAGGGAGTCCGGCCGGTGCTTGTTGCCGGTATCCTTGATCTGGGCGATGATCTCGCTCGTCAGGGCACCGTCGTCGATGGGCTTGGGGCTTAGCCCCTGTTCTTTTCTCGTTTCAATGTCGTTGAGGTAATCTGCGTAAAGGCTCATAACGGTTCCCACGGATTGGCGATTGGTGGAGCTTCGTCACCGGAGCGCAGGCGGTCTGGCGAGCCGGATGAAGCTTGCTGTATGCAGTGGTATACAAAAGCGCACCGAACTTCAAGACGTCCGGTCGTGGCATCTTGCCCCACGCCTGTGCGATGCCGCACAGTGGCTGCAAATTGGGGCAGGGGCGTGCTTGATCGGGCAGTGGAGAGAGGGCGCGGGACGAGGGCGGCGGCCAGCTGCGGTGTCGCGGAGTGCGCTCCAGCTCCAACAGGCAGACCGGGCCCATCCCTTGGACTCTCCCACGGTGGCTCCCCGGATGGCGAGATCCGACCGGGCCTTGCGGGCGCCTAGATCTCCTGCTTCTGCGCGGCGGTCTCGGGATCGCCGGTATTTGGAACCCCGCGCGGTTCGATCAGCAACAGCTGCACCTCCTCCTCCGCGACGGGCCGATGCTCGACGCCTTCGGGAACGACGAAAAGCTCCCCGGGCCCCAAAGTGACCGAACGGTCTCGCATGTCGATCCGAAGGGTCCCGCTGAGGACGAGAAAGAAATCGTCCGTGTCATCGTGCTTGTGCCAGACGAACGCGCCCTTTGCCTTGACCACCATCACGTCGCAGTCGTTGAACTGCGTCACGATCTTAGGGCTCCAGTGATCGTTGAACGACGCAAGCTTGTCTGCCAGGTTCACCACGTCCTTCATTGCCCGACCTCCCGTTGTGTTAGTGTGCGCCCCTCCCCGAGGAGGATGGTGGCGCGTCCTCACCTGCCTGGCCCGCCCACCTGTTTGGCGCATCGGCAGGTGCGGGAGCAAGCCCGGGGCGGTTTGCGCGCCCGATCTACCGGGATGCAACGCATGCTGGGTGCTTCCCAAGCTTGCGGCACGCGCGCAGGCGCCCCGTCGGAGCGTGCAGCGCTAAGATGCCAAAGGGTGCACCCAACGCACAGGGCGGAAGGGCTCGCCGGGAAAGGGCAGATCTGGCGGCAGGGAGATGTGGGAATGCGAACCGCTGCCGCCGGCTCACCCGCGCGCCGGTGGGGAAACCCGCATATGCTGCGACGCTTCGGCGTCCGGGATCGCTCGTTTGGCGTATTCGAACGTGCCGGTGTCGCGAAGCTCCCGGGCGCCTCTCATCATCTCTCCACGCGCGGCGCGGGCCAGCGACGCGCCGGTGCTGATCCGCCGAACGCCGGCCTCGGACAGATCCTCCACCGTGTAGGCCGCGTTGGTCAGACCCCCGAGGACGTTCACCGGGACCGAGACCGCCTGGCACACGGCCCGCACGCTTTCGATGTCGGGCAGGCCCGGGGCGTAGACGACATCCGCGCCCGCCTTCTCGAACGCCTGCAAGCGCTTGATCGTGTCATCGAGATCGGGCCGCCCGTAGAGGAAGTTCTCGGACCGCGCCGTGACCATGAAGTCGGGATTGGTCTTCGCGGCCACCACGGCCTCGATCCTTTCGACGGCATGGCCAAAGTCGTAGATCGGGCGGTCCGGGTCGCCGCTCGCGTCTTCGAACGCTGCCCCGCACAATCCGACCGCTTCCGCCTCTCGCAGGGTTTGGGCACAATCCTCCGGCAAGGGGCCGAGGCCGTTTTCCAGATCGGCGGAAATGGGCAGGTCGGTCGCCTCGACGATGGCGCGGGCATTGGCGAGCGCGGCCTCGCGCGTGACGCTTCCGGTGGAGTCGCGGAGCCCCAGGGCAAAGGCCAGGCCCGCGCTGGTTGTTGCGAGAGCGGGGAAGTCGAGCGACGCGAGAAGCCGCGCACTCCCGGCATCCCACGCGTTCGGCATCAAGAACGCCCCTCCGGCCCCATGGAGAGACCGGAACCGTTTCAGCTTCTCGGCGGTGCTAGCGGTCTGCATGCCATTTTCTTGCATCGTGGGTCTTTGGGTCTGCATTGTCCGGCTCCGGGAGCGGCGCGCGCCGGGCAGAGCGCCGCGGCGCGTTGCCGACAGGCGTAATCCGGGTCGCTTCGAACATGCAATGCGCGAGTAGTCCTAGCATGATGATCACCTCCGCCATCAACCTAGGAGCAGCAGTAGAATTCGCGAAACGAATTATATTGTTCCTTGTGATGAGTTTTGCTTATGTATGGACATGAAGCGTGATCTGGAGATCGACCTGCTCCGCGCCTTCGTGGCGGTTGCGGCCAACCGAAACTTCACCCTGGCGGCGCGGTCTGTCGGGCGGACGCAATCGGCCGTCAGCATGCAGATCAAGCGCCTCGAAGAGATCGTCGGAAAGCGCCTGTTCGAGCGCAGCCGGCAGTCGGTGTCCGTCACCAATGTCGGCGAGACGCTGCTGGTGTATGCCAACCGCATCCTTGCCGCGAACGATGCCGCGCTCTCTCACATTCAGCGGCCCGAGGCCGAGGGCCTGATCCGCATCGGTGCTCCGGACGATTACGCCACGTTCCTGCTGCCCCCGATCCTTGCGTCGCTGTCAGAGGAACATCCCAGGCTTCAGTTCGAAGTGATCTGCGACAACGCTTCTGCCCTGATCCCCAAGCTGGAAACGCGCGAGCTCGACATCGTTCTGGCCACCCATGCCTCAAACGCGATCGCCGGAGAGATCGCGCGGTTCGAGCCGCTGCATTGGGTTGCCGCGCCGGACTATGTCAGCGATCCGGAAGCGCCCCTGACCCTGGTGCTGTTTCCCGTGGGCTGTGTGTGCCGCGACATCGCCCTCGCAGCGCTGCGGCGCCTCGACCGGACATGGCGCGTGTCCTACTCAACCCGCAGCATCGGGTTGATGGAAAGCGCGATTAGAGAGAATTCCGGCGTCTCGGTGATGGAGGCGTCGATCATTCCGACAGGTCTCAAGATCCTCGATGGGCAGAGCGGCTTTCCGCCGCTTCCCGACGTCGCGATTTCGGTCCACCGGTCGCACAATGGCGCGGCCCATGTCTCGCTCACCGCAGACTACATCCGCACCAGTCTGGAGCGCCCGGCCGCTGCGGAGACGGCCTAGCCGCTTGTTGCGAGCGCGATAGTCTGAACGGCGTGGTTCGGCTAGCGGGCGTTGACTTCCAAAGTAGGCGGCCGCGGCCGGGGCTGACTCTCCCTAACGGCGCCTGCAGTATAGTCCATGGGTAGGGCTCAGGCCCCCTCCAAGCTAATGGCTTTGCAGGAAAACCCTGGCGTTTTGGCGGCAGCGGACCTCGAGGCGCGCCGTGGATCGACTGTAGCCGCGGCAATGCGCCTAGCGCTCCTGAAACGCCAGGCGGACACCGAGCGCGCAATACACGCCGCCGACGACCTTGCCCTGCCACTTCAGCACCGCGGGATTGCGCCGCAGATAGGCGCCCAATCCGCCCGCGCCGATGGCAAAGACCAGTGTGCTGAGAAACCCGATCAGCGCGAAGAGCACGCCGAACGTGACGAGCTGCCACATGACATATCCGTTCTCCGGCTGAACGAACTGCGGCAGGAACGCGAGGAAGAAGAGGGCCGTCTTCGGGTTGAGAACCTCGGCGAGGATCGCCTGTTTGAACGCGAGGGACGCGGTAATCGGGGCTCTGCCCTGGGACAGCGACGTTGGCGCCTTCTCCATGATCGCCCGGATCCCGAGATACACCAGATACGCCGCGCCAAGATACTTGATGATGGAAAAGAGCGTGGCCGAGGCCGCGATCACCGCCGAGATCCCCACCACCGCCATCACGGTGTGCAGGATATCGCCCGCCGTTATCCCCGCGCCCGTCGCGATCCCCACCTTGGAGCCGGACGTCGTCGCACGCGCAACGGTAAGCAACGTGGCCGGTCCCGGGATGATCACAAAGCCCAGGACGATCAGAACGTAGGTGATCAGGGTGGTTTGATCGATCATTGCGTACTCCCTGCCGGTGTCCTGCGCATCCATCCATAGGGCGTCAGACTCGGCAATCAGGTTTTTGCGGCCCCAAGGGTGTGACGTTTGAGCGAGTTCTTCGGCATGATCCCACGGTTGCGTCATCCCTCGCCCGCGCGCCGCTGTATATTGCGACCAGTTTCCATCAATCGATGCGGCCGATGGCGGCGCGCTCCTGCGGGACGTTTTGCAGGACCATGGGCAGGCGCTTTCCTTGGAGCATCATGTGGCTGCGCATCAGGTCGGCGGCGCGCGCGCCATCCCCTTCGAGAATCGCGTTCATGATGTCGCGATGTTCCAGAACCGATTGCGGCAACCGGTTGCGCATCTTGTAGGGCATCGACCGGTATGGGTTTATCCGCGTCTCGATGTCCGACAGCTGCTCAAGCAACCGCTCGTTGCCGGACGCGCGTTGAATGGCTGCGTGAAACTGCAGGTTGGCCGACGCGTAGGCGTGGGCATCGTTCGCCTCGGCGGCCGTTCTGCACGCGTCGAGGCCCGCGCGGATCTGCTGCATGGCGTCTTCCGTCAGACGGTCCGCGGCGAGGCGGCAGGCGAGGCCTTCCAGCTCTGAAGCCACTTCGAAGAGATCCATGATCTCCTTTGCCGAGAGGGTCCGGACAAACGCTCCCTTGCGCGACCGCGTCTCCAGTAGCCCGCTTTCGACGAGGGACCGCACCGCTTCGCGGACCGGCGTGCGCGACACGCCGAATCTGTGCGCGAGTGCAGCTTCTTCCAACTGGTCCCCAGGCTTCAGAACGCCGGAGTGAATCTCTGACTTCAGGGTTTGAATGAGCTGATCGGCGACGCGTGTCATCTGCAAGCCTTTGGTTTCAAGATGAAATTATCACCTTCGGGCAAGTATGTCGATACGCAAGTTTCTCGATTGCATCGTTTTAGATATTATATGTATGCATATAAATATTCTATGGACGCACAAAGGAGGAGATCATGCGTTTTTCCATCAAGGGACTTGCCGCCGCACTGAGCGTCGCTGCGCTGTCGACAGCGGCACAGGGCGCAGAGCTTCGCCTGTCGCACCAATGGTCGACCAAGGACGTCCGTCATCAAGTGGCGGAGATCGTCGCCAACGAATTTGCGGCCGCCGATGTCGACCTCGAGATCAAGATTTTCCCGTCGAAGTCCCTGTTCAAGCCGCGGGAGCAGTACCGCCCGCTCAGTCGCGGCCAGCTCGACATGACGGTGTTTCCCCTGAGTTATGCCGGGGGCCAGCAACCGTCGTTCAATCTGACGCTGATGCCAGGGCTGGTGAAGAACCACGATCACGCGGCGCGGCTGTCCCGCTCTCCCTTCATGGACGCCCTCAAGGCCAAAATGGCCGAGGACGATGTGATGGTCCCCGTGCACGGCTATCTGGCTGGCGGTTTCGTGGGCAAAGAGACCTGCATCACGAAACCCGAAGACGTGGCTGGGCTGCAGACGCGGGCGGCGGGAAAGTCGTTCGAGCAGATGCTCTTGGGCGCCGGTGCTGAACTCCGCCGGGGCGCTTGTCGACGGCCTGAAGGCGCTGGGCGCTAGGAAGGTGGCGCTCATCTGCCCCTACATGAAGCCGCTCGCACAATTGGTGGTCGACTACATCGAGCATGAAGGGGTTGAGGTGCAGGATCATCTGGCCCTCGAGATCCCGGACAATCTGGACGTCGCCGCGCAGGATGCCACGGCCCCGTCCGAGCTGTGGCGCAAGCTGGATCTACGCGGGGTCGACGCCATCGTGGCCTCGGCCTGCGTGCAGATGCCCTCGCTGCCCGCCATCGAGATGATCGAGCGGGCATCGGGCGTGCCGACCGTGTCCGCCGCCGTGGCGACGACGCGCAGCATTTTGAAGGCACTGAACATGACGGAGATCGCGCCGGGCGGCGGTGCGCTGTTGTCCGGCGGCAAGCTGGCAGAGCTGCCGCGCGTGGCCTGATCTGCGATGGATGAGGTTGCCGTCTATCCGATCACGCAAGCGACGACGGCCACCTTCACCGACCTCTATCTTCGTCTGACCTTTCTCTTCTTCATCCAGGCAGGCGCGAAGAAGGTGCTGACCCCGAAACAGGACCTGATCGGTTCGGAGGGCGATTTGCTCGTCTTTCAGGCCGGGTCCCTCGTCACGATGGAGAACCGCCCGGTGCTCGACCGTGGTTACCGGGCACTGGGCGTCGCCTTTCCCGATGAGATGGTGCGGCGCGTCTTCGGCGAGCGGGGCGAGCCCGCCACGACCGGCCCGATCCACCTCGTGCGCGCGGAGCCGGATCGGCCGTTGCAGCTGCTCCCACTCCTGCAAGACACCCTCGACAATCCCGCTCTGCCGCGCGCGATCCGCTCCCATCGGTTGATGGAGCCGCTGCTGTGGCTCCGCGAACTGGGGCTGCACATCCCCACCCAACGGGAGGAGACGCCCCTGAGCCGCGTGCGACGGTTGATCGAGGCCGATCCCGGCCGGGACTGGCGCGCCGTCGAAGTGGCCGCGGAACTGGCGATGAGCGGGGCCACGATGCGACGGCAATTGGCGCGATCCGGGCAAGGCTTTGCCAAGGTGCTCCTGCATACGCGGCTGGAACGCGGCCTGACCCTATTGCAGACGACGGACGGCCCGATCTCTGACATTGCATTGTCCTGCGGGTTCAAGACGCCGTCGCATTTCTCCGATGCGTTCCGAACGCGATTTGGCATTCGTCCGAGAGATATCCGAACAGCGGCAGGTTGAGCGTTTGCCGACAGTCTTTGATCGCCCCCCGGAAGCAGGCCCGGCGGCACAGGGCTACTCTATGCCCATCGCTTCAACCAACGAAGAAAAGGGGAACGACATGGGTCGCACTATACTGAGCGCCGCAGTACTCGCAGCCGGATTGCTGGCAGGCCACGCCGCAGCGGAAGGCTTCAGCCTGACAAGCACCACCATTGCGGAGGGCCAGCAGCTCGACGCCGCCCAGGTGTTCCAGGGCTTCGGCTGCGAGGGCGGCAACATCGCGCCCGATCTTGCCTGGAGCGGCGCTCCGGACGGAACACAAAGCTATGCGCTGACGGTCTACGATCCGGATGCCCCCACCGGTTCCGGATGGTGGCACTGGTTCGCGATCAACATTCCCGCCGATGTGACCGCGCTGCCCTCTGGCGCAGCGCTGCCTGACGGAGCGGTCGAGCTTACGAACGATTATGGCGTTTCCGGGTTCGGCGGGGCCTGTCCGCCGCCCGGCGAAGTCCACCGGTATCAGTTCACGGTGCACGCCCTTGGCACGACTCTCGATCTGGGCGCCGATGTCAGCAACGCGTTGGCCGGGTTCATGGTGAACGCCAACAGTCTGGCATCCGACACCATCACGGCGGTTTACAGCCGCTGACGCGCCGCGATGCGCCCCCGTCGCATTGGCAAGCGTCTTTCCGGGACGGGGGCGACAGGACGAGCCCCGCCGGTGCGTCGGGGCCCAATCGGGCTTTTGCGCGGTGGGTCTTCCGCGCCCTGACCACGGCCATCGCGCGGCGGGCGTCTCGCGCCTCAGGCGGCCCGTCTCGCGCCGTCGAAGAAGGTCGCCAGCCGCTCGAACGAGGCCGTCCAACCCGCCGCGACGGTGTCGTGAAGCGCAGACGGCAGGGCGGATTGCACGAGCGTGACGCGGGTGCCGTCGCCGACGCTTACGAACGTCACCCGGACCAGCATCGGCTCGTCTTCCGACATGCCGGGAATGGTATAGGCCAGAAGCTTCGGCGGATCGAACTCGACCAGGACACCGTCGATCAGGTGGTCGCCCACCCCCTCGATGCTCATCAGGTGCTGATAGCGCCCGTTCTTCCTGGCGTCGATGGTCGAGACAACCTTCGATGTTTGGCCGCAGCCCCACCAATGGGTCGTTTTGGAGGCATCGATCCACGCGTCGAATACGTCCGATTGCGAGGCGTCATAGATGCGATGCACCGTGAGCATGTCGCCCTCGATTTTCGTGTGCGTTTTCATGGTTTTGTTCCTTTCCGTAGGTCCAGAAGGCGTTCGACCTCGTCAAAATGGGCTTTCCAGAACCGGCTGTAATGCGTGATCCAGGCGGCGGCCTGCTCCGCCTGATGGGCGTTGACACGCACGAAGTGCTCGCGGCCGCGGCGTTCCTTTTCTATCAGGCCCGCGGTTTCCAGCGTCTTCAGATGTCGCGAGATGGCCGGCTGCGAGACGTCGAACGCACTCGTCAGTTGCCGGACATTCTGCTCGCCGGCGGACAGCTCCATCAGAATGCCGCGACGTATCGGGTCGGACAGGGCAGAGAAGACACGGGAGAGATCCTGCGAATCCATAACCTAATGGTTATGTATTTTTCGCTGTGTGTAAAGCCCTGCGCCGAAAGCGGCCGCGGGCGATCCGTCGAGAGAAGGGGCGGTGCCGGCCTCCCGTCTCGGTCCATCGAGGCGTTCGCCATCGGTCGGCGCGCGCGTTGGCGGCGCGCCCGTACGGAACGTTCTACTCGGCGGGCTTCACGGCGGCCGTGACAATGATCTCCACCTTCAGGACGTCCCGCGCCAGCCTGGCCTCTCCGCAGGCGCGCGCAGGGGCATGACCTTCGGGGACCCAGGCATCCCAAACGGCGTTCATCTCGGCGAAATCGGCCATGTCGGCGAGCCAGATTACGGCCTGCAGGATGTGCTCGCGATCCGACCCGGCCTCGGTCAGCAGGGCATCCACGCGCGACAGGCAATCCGCCGTCTGCTCCGCGACGCTGTCCACTGCGCCGACCTGGCCGCATAGGTAGGCCACGCCCTGGTACTTTACGATCTTGCTCATCCGTTGCGAGGTGTAAAGGCGTTCTATCATGGTCCGTCCGATCAAGGTTCTGAGTGGTGAAAGCCCGGCGCCCCCGAGTTGGGCTGCCGCGGCGGCGAATGCTGCACAGCGCATAGTGGCCCGCTGCTCCAGGACATTCCATGTGGCTGAAGACAGCCGCAGGGGAGGGTATGGCTTCTCGCCGTTCGCGCAAGCGGCGGCGATCCGCAGTTCCTTCCCCGCCAAGCGGGATAGATGCGCCTCAGCGCGTGCCCTGCGCCCTGTCCGCCGCCGTGTCCGCCCTGCCTCCTCCGAAGGACACCGCCGGGCAGCCCGCGCCAATCGGCCCCACGGCGGCTCCGCGGGCGCCCTCAACAGATGTAGTTCAAGGCCAAGCGCCCGCCGTCGACATAGATCGTCTCGCCGGTCACATAGCTCGCCTTGGGCGAACACAGGAACGCGACAACGTCGGCGATCTCGCGCGCCGTGCCCGGGCGCCGCAACGGCGTCCGCGACATGGCGATCCGCATTGCCTCGGGATCTGCGTTCACGGTCGCCATCATGGCAGTGTCGATAGATCCCGGACCCACGGCATTGACGCGGATGTTGTTCTTCGCCAGCGCGAGGGCGGCGACTTTGGTCAGCTGCATCATCCCTCCCTTGGACGCGCAATAGGCCGGGACTGCGGGTATCGCGACCTGAGCGTTGATCGAGGACATGTTCACGATCGCGCCTTCGATCCCACGGTCCACCATGGTGCGCGCGGCCCGCTGCGTGGCCACGAAGACCCCGCGCAGGTTGACGCACATCACGGCATCGAATGCGGCAAGATCGTAGCTCAGAAAGTCCCCCGGCATCGCGATCCCTGCGTTGTTGACCAGGGCGCTCACCGGCCCGTGCGCGGCTTCGACCTCGTCGAAGAGCCTGTGGATCGCATCCGCGTCGCCGGAATCACATACGTAGCCCGCACCGCCGAGATCCCCGGCGACGTCGCGCACGCTCTCCTGAATGTCGGCCAGCACGATCTTGTAGCCGTCCTCCGCCAAGGCTTCGGCGCAGGCCAGGCCGATGCCCTGCGCCGCACCGGTAATCAGAGCAATTGCACCTTCAGTCATGGCCTTGGTCCTGTTCCTTGGGATATCCGTACTCGGTCTGCGCTTGGTCTTCGGTGATGAACTCGGCCGCGAGGTCGGCCGCGATCGAGGCCCGATCGCGCGCCTCCGGCGGGCCATATCCGCCCCCGCCGGGCAGGCAAAGCCGCAGGCGCTGGCCGTTTCGGATCAGCTGACGCCCCTTCGCGCGCAGTTCGGTTCCATCGGCCAGCTCGACCCGCCCGCCAGCGCCGGGCCGGCCGCCATCGCGGCCACGTGCGGGGTTTCGCACCCGGTCGAACATGGCGTTGAAGAAGAAGTCGTACCCGGCGCGCGGCTCGATCTCGATGACCTGGCCGAGGCCGCCGCGAAACGCACCGGCCCCGCCGGAGCCCTGCCGCAGATCCTTGCGCCAGACGGTGATCGGGCCCACATGCTCGGTCGCCTCGACGCTCATGGTGGACACGCCGGAGGGGAAGGCAGTGGCCGACAGGCCATCGGCCGACGGCCGCGCGCCGGTTCCCCCCGAGTTGAACATCAGCACTTCGCGCCCGGGTAGTCCGCTGTCCGGATCGCTCGCCCGTGCCGAGATCTGAATGTTCCACAGGGCCGACGCACCCTCTGCCGGGACGGTGTTCGGCAGCGCCTTGTGAAGCGCGCCCAGCACGACATCGGGCACCAGGTGCCCCATCACATGGCGCACGGAAACCGGCGCGGGGCGCTGGGCAGCCAGAATGCACCCCTCCGGCGCGGTAATCTCGAAGGGCTCCAACGATCCCGAATTGTTGGGCACCTGAGGCGCGATGGCGCATTTCAGGCCGTAGCAGGCGTAGGCCCGGGTATACACCTCCGGGCAGTTCACGCCGAACGCGCTCATCCCCGACGTCCCTGTGAAATCCGCGCACAGCGTGTCGCCGGAGATATCGAGGCGCACCTGCATGTGCACCGGCGCGTCGTAACCGTCGACCTCCATCGTGTTGGAGAAACTGCCATCCGGCACCGCGGCGATGGCGGCATGGGTCGCCCGGCGGCTGGTGTCGATGATGAACTCGGCGAGCCCGTCGAGATCGTCGATGCCGAACTCGTCGAGCATCGCCTGCAGGCGGCGTTCGCCCGCCGCGTTGCACGCCGCGAGCGAGTAGATGTCGCCCACGGTCTGATCCGGCGTGCGCACGTTGGCCTGGACGAGGCGCAGCAGATCGCGCGACACCTCGCCCCGTTCGGCGAACTTCATGATGGGGATCAGCAGCCCCTCCTCGAACACCTCTGTCCCGTCCGGGCCAAAGCCGCGCCCGCCGATATCGACGACATGCGCCGTGCAGGCGAAGTAGCCGACATGCACGCCCTTGCGAAACGCGGGCGAGACCACGGTGATGTCGTGCAGATGCCCGGTGCCGAGCCAGGGATCGTTGGTGATCAGAACGTCGCCGTCGAACATGTTTTCGGCGCCGATCTCGGACACGAAATGGGTCACGCTCTCGGCCATGGCGTTGACGTGTCCCGGCGTTCCCGTCACCGCCTGGGCGATCATCCGGCCCTGCCGGTCG